>JBQCFV010000050.1:0-15164 GCA_051958695.1 Chitinophaga sp.
TGTTCCTCGAAAGATTGCAGGCCGAGCCCAAAGCGGTGCTGATCGGCGCGAGGAATTTGCAGCAGGAGAACATGCCGGGCAAAAATACTTTCGCGAATAAGTTCTCTAACTTCTGGTTTTACGTGGAAACCGGTTTGAAAATGCCGGACACGCAGAGCGGCTACCGCCTGTACCCGCTGCATGCCATGAAGGACATGCGTTTCGCCTGCCGGAAGTACGAATTTGAAATAGAAGTGCTCGTGCGCTGCGCATGGAAAGGCATCAAAATAGACTGGGTGCCGGTGCAGGTATATTACCCGCCCGCGGAGGAAAGAGTATCGCATTTCCGGCCTTTCCGCGATTTTTCACGGATCAGCGTACTCAATACCGTGCTGGTAACCATTGCGTTCCTGTACATCCATCCCCGCAACTTTTTCCGCCTGCTGTTTTCAAAAGGCGGGTTAAAAAAAATAGTGAAAGACCTGTTGATGAGCCCCGAAGAAACGAACGGCCGGAAGGCGCTGTCAGTGGGCTTTGGCGTGTTCATGGGCATTGTGCCGATCTGGGGGTTTCAAATGCTGACGGCTATCGCGCTGGCCGTTGTATGGCGGCTGAACAAGGCGCTGGTGATCGTAGCGGCCAATATCAGCATTCCGCCGATGATCCCGCTGATCATTTACATGAGCTTTTTTACGGGGCGCATGTATGTGAAAGAAGACGCCACATGGATGATCTTCAGCAAGGAGCTTACGCTCGGATCGGTAAAACAGCACCTGTTCCAGTACATTACCGGCGCCGTTACGCTGGCCGTGATAGCGGGGCTGCTGGCGGGAATAACGACATACCTGCTGCTGGCCGTTTTCAGAAAAAAACGCGCGGCCGTTAACCAGTAATTTTGACCATGGGAACTTTTTTTATATCGATCTATAATTTCTTTGACGGGCGTAAATGGCTGCTTTGGCTGTTTACGTTTGCCTTGTTTGCCGTGGCCGGCCGGCTGGCCGCGCAGATAAAGCTGGCGGAAGACATCACGCGCATCCTTCCCAGGGATAAAAAGATCGACCGGCTGAGCCAGTTCCTGCAAAATTCAAAGTTCGCGGACAAGCTGGTGGTCATGGTGTCGCAGAAGGACAGTACCGCGGAAGCGCAGCCGGACAGCTTGGTAGTGCTGGCGGACGCGTTTGTGGCCGGGTTGGAAAACGAAGCGCTGAAAAAAGATATCAGATCCGTGCAGGGCCGCTCTGACGATGCGATGATCATGGATCTGATGAACACGGTGCAGGAACACCTGCCGGTTTTTCTGGAAGAAAAAGATTACGCGCAGATCGATTCGCTGATCGCGCCGGATAAGGTCAAACAAACGCTGGGATCGAATTATAATACGCTGATATCGCCTGCGGGCATGGTGCTGAAACGGGTGATACAATCCGACCCGGTGGGCATTACATGGCTGGGCGTAAAAAAATTGCAGGCCCTGCAGGTGGACGATCAGTTTGAGCTGTACGATGGATTTGTGATGAGCAAAGACCATCGCAACATCCTGCTGTTCATCACGCCGGTGCATGCGCCGAATGAAACGGGGAAGAACAAACTGTTCCTTTCCAACCTCGACAGCTGGATCGATACGCTGCAAACGGCGCATGCCGGGGCAGGTATTACTTACTTCGGTGCCACCGCCGTGTCTGTCGGCAATGCGGTGCAGCTACGGCAGGACACCTATCTTACGCAGGGCATCACCGTGCTGCTGCTGATCGTAATGATCGCCGTGTTTTTCCGCCGGAAACGCGCGCCGCTGCTGGTGATGCTGCCGGTAGTATTCGGCGGGCTGTTCTCCATCGCCATGGTATACCTGGTGCAGGGCGGCATTTCCGTAATAGCATTAGGCGCGGGCTGCGTGGTGCTGGGCATCGCGGTGAACTATTCGCTGCATGTGTTCAACCACTACCGCCATCTGCCGGACATTCGGCAGGTGATCCGCGACCTGGCCATGCCCATGACGGTAGGCAGCTTCACCACCGTAGGCGGTTTTCTCTGCCTGCAGTTCGTCAAATCGCCCATGCTCCGCGATGTAGGATTGTTCGCAGCTTTCAGCCTCATCGGCGCTTCGCTGTTTTCGCTCATTATTTTACCGCATTTTATCGTGCTGGGCAAACCTGCGAAAACGGCCGCCGCTCCCAATATCATCGACAAGCTCGGCCAATGGCGGCCGGAGCGCAATAAGTACCTGGTAGGCGGCATCCTGCTGCTTACGGTCGTGTTCTTTTTCACCGCGCGCAACGTCACGTTCGAGAGCGATATGATGCGGATGAACTTTATGACGGAGCGTTTGCAGAAAGCCGAAGCGCAGCTGAACCGGCTCAATGCCTACACCGCGCAAAGCGTGTACATGCTGTCTGAAGGCGCTGATCTCAACGAAGCCCTGCAACACCGCGAGAATGCAGACACGACGTTGCAACGTCTGCAACAAACGGGCGCAGTAAAAAAAGTAGCCGGCGCCGGTGGCCTGCTGCTGTCTGAAACGGAACAAACCAAACGCATCGCCCGCTGGAAGGCTTACTGGACGCCGGAAAAGCAGCAACGGTTATTACAGCAGCTGAAAACGGAAGGACAGGCATACAAATTCAGATCCACCGCTTTTGATCCTTTTGCGGATTTGCTGAGCAGGGAATATACTGCCATGCCGCCCGAAAAGAACGCCCTGCTGACCATCAACATGATCGGCGACCTGGTGACCGTAAAGCCGCATTCCGCCTCCGTTTCGAGCCTGCTGAAAGTAGATCCCGCGCGTAAAGCAGAAGTATACGCCGCGCTTGAAACGCAGCCCGGCACCGTGGTGATCGACAAACAATACACCGCCAACCGGCTCGCGGAGCTGATCCGGGACGAGTTCAACACCATCGCCTGGATGACCTCCCTGCTCGTGTTCTTTGCGCTGCTGCTTTCGTACGGCAGGATAGAGCTGGCGCTGATCACCTTTATTCCCATGCTTGTCAGCTGGGTATGGATACTCGGTATCATGGGGCTGTTCGGCATCCCGTTCAACATCGTCAACATTATTCTTTCCACCTTTATCTTCGGCCTGGGCGACGATTACAGCATCTTCACCATGGACGGCCTGCAGCAGGAATACAAAACAGGCAGCAAACATCTTCCGTCCTTCAAATCCTCCATTTTCTTTTCCGCGCTCACCACCATTCTCGGCCTGGGCGTCCTCAGATTTGCGAAACATCCGTCCCTGCGCTCTATCGCGCTCATCGCGGTGATCGGCATCAGCTGCGTGGTAATTACTTCGCAGGTGTTGATACCTTTTTTCTTCAACTTCCTCATCACGCAACGCGTAAAAAAAGGCCAGCGGCCACCGTGGACGTTATGGAGCTGGTCGAAATCGATGTTCGCCTTTACGTATTATGCTACCGGCGCCGTTTTGCTGACGGTGATCGGGGTGATGCTCACGCGCATCAACTTCATCAATATCGAAAAGGGCAAAAAGATATACCACTGGATATTGTCGAAATTCACCTGGAGCCTGCTGCACATCATGGGTAACATCCGTAAAGTGACGATAAACACCACCGGCTAAGATTTTAAAAAACCGGCCGTGATCATCAGCAATCACCAGTCTTTCCTGGATATTCTCATGTCCACCGCCATGACGCCCAACGTGGTGCTGCTGACGAACCAGTGGGTGTACAACTCGCCGCTGTTCGGCTACGTGGTGAGAATGGCCGATTATTATCCCGTGGCGGAAGGCGCGGAAGCCAGCATCGACAAGCTGCGCGACCGCGTGAACAACGGTTATTCCATCGTGATCTACCCGGAAGGCACCCGCTCTACCGATGCTACCATCAAACGTTTTCATAAAGGCGCGTTTTATCTCGCGCAGGAATTAAACATCGATATCATCCCGGTAGTGCTGCATGGTACCGCTTACACGATGTCGAAAGGAGATTTCTTACTAAAAGACGGCACCATCACGCAAAAGATATTGCCGCGCATCGCGCCCGGGGACAAACGCTGGGGCGACAACTACAGCACCCGCACCAAGCTGGTGAGCCGCTACTTCCGGCAGGAATACAAGGAAATGCGCAAGACCAACGAAACCCCGCAGTGGTGGCGTGAGCAGCTCATTTACCAGTATCTTTACAAAGGCCCCGTGCTGGAATGGTACATGCGCATCAAAACAAAGCTGGAAAACAACTACGCGCTTTTTCACGAGCTGCTGCCGCAAAAAGGCGATATCATGGACATCGGTTGCGGCTACGGCTTTATGTGTTACATGCTGCATTTCCTGAGCCCGGAGCGTACCCTGCTCGGACTGGATTATGACGATGAAAAGATCGCGGTGGCGCAGCATTGTTACATCCGCAATGAGAAGGTGCGTTTTCACGCGGCGGATATCACGCGCTATCATCTTCCGAACCAGGACGCGTTCGTGATACTCGACGTATTGCATTACCTTCAGCCCGAAGCGCAGGAGAAACTGGTGCGCCAGTGTCTTCAAAAGCTCAATCCCGGCGGCGTCATCATCGTGCGCGACGGCGATGCCGATCTGAAGGAAAGACATAAAGGCACGCAGCTGACCGAGCTTTTCAGCACAAAGCTGCTCGGGTTCAACAAAACGGGCAACAAGCTGTCGTTCTTCTCATCGTCCACCCTGCGCGGCATCGTGGAGAAATGCGGCGGCACGATGGAGCAGATAGACAACACGAAATACACGTCCAACGTTATCTTTATTATCAAACATTCATTCAGCGAGCAATATGCATAGTTACGACGTAGTGATCATTGGCAGCGGCCTCGGCGGACTTGCCTGCGGAGCGATCCTCAGCAAGAACGGCTACAAAGTATGCGTGCTCGAGAAAAATAAACAGATCGGCGGATGCCTGCAAACCTTCACGCGCGACCGCACCATCTTCGATTCCGGCGTGCATTACGTGGGCGGGCTGCTGCCGGGGCAGAACATGCACCAGATATTCAAATACCTGGGCATTATGGACAAGCTCAACCTGAAACGGCTGGACATGGAGTGTTTCGACCGCATCGCGTTCGCGAGCGATCAGCACGAATACAAAATGGCGCAGGGATATGAGAATTTTATCGCGGGGTTGCTGAAAGATTTCCCCGGGGAAGAAAAAGCGCTGCGCGAGTACTGCGACATGCTTCGCTACATCTGCGGTAAATTCCCGCTGTATAACCTGCGCATGGGCGGCTTCGACGAAAAGGAATCGGTGCTGAGCATCAATGCCGCGGAATATATCAATGGTCTTACCGGTAATTATCGTCTGGCGCAGGTATTGGCTGCCAACAACCCGCTGTATGCCGGCGTGGCGGAAAAAACGCCGCTGTACGTGCACGCGCTGGTGCTGAACAGCTATATCGAAAGCTCCTGGAAATGTGTGAACGGCGGCTCGCAGATCGGCAAATGGCTCGGTCGCGTGATACTCGAAAACGGCGGCACGATGATCAGGCACCAGGAAGTAAAACGCATCGTGGCGGAAGGGCGCGATGTTCAGTTCGTGGAAACCGCCGCGGGACAAAAATATTACGCCCGGCAATTCATTTCCAACGCGCACCCGGCCAATACGCTGGACATGCTCGAATACGACGTGATCCGTAATGCGTACCGCTCCCGCAGCAAATCGCTGGAGAACGGCAGCTCCACGCTGATGCTGAACGCCGTGCTGAAACCCGGCCTGTTCCCGCATATGAACTACAATTATTATTATCATGCCGTGAACGATGTGTGGGCCGGGCATGATTATAACGACGACACCTGGCCGCTCAACTACGCCATGTTCATTTCCCCCGACGCGAAGGACCACCGCTTTGCCAACGGTCTTTCCATCATGGCGTATATGAATATCGACGAGGTGGCGCCGTGGGCGGATACGTTCAATACCGTATCGCACGAAAACGACCGCGGCGGGGATTACGAAGCATTCAAGAAAGCAAAGGCGGAAAAGCTGCTGGACGCGGTGGAGCAACGTTTCCCCGTGATCAGGCAGTGCATACAAAGTTATTACGTGGCCACGCCGCTTTCTTTCCGCGATTACATCGGCACCACGGACGGATCGATGTACGGCGTGCTGAAGGACAGCAACGATCCTTTGCGTACCTTCATTTCTCCCCGGACGAAGCTGAACAACCTGTTCCTCACCGGGCAGAACCTGAATATGCACGGCATTCTCGGCGTAAGCATGAGCGCCGTGGTAACCAGCTCGGAGCTGGTGGGCATGGAAAAATTATTGCACGATATCAAGATGGCATAAAATGAAGGAGAAGAAAAAAAGACCGGTCTGGAAAAAATTGCTGAGAGCGTGTTTGTACGTACTTGGATTTTTTGTGCTGCTGATCGCGGGACTTTTTATTTACCTGTACGCCGTGGCGCGTATGCACCCGCCGGAGATCGCGGACAAAAGCAGCCTGCAATGGCAGCGGCAGCCGCTCGATTCCACCGCTTTTACGCTCAATAACAGCTGGTTCCGTAAAAGCCGCAGCGGGCTGTACGAGTTGTACGTGGAAGGAAAACCGTTCGAAAGAGGCGTCGTGTACGGCAAGCTGGCCGAAGAGCTGGTGCAGCGGCAGGAAGACCATTTCACCGAACAGATCGGCAAGATGATACCCTCGCGGATGTACCAGCATTTCCTGAAATACCTCATCGGCTGGTTCAACCGCCACATGGACGAGAACGTACCCGAAGAATACAAAAAAGAAATTTACGGCGTGTCCTTTGCTGCCAGCTCCAAATATGAGTTCATCGGTTCCAATTACCAGCGCATCATGAACTACCACGCGGCGCACGACATCGGGCATGCGCTGCAAAGCATGGCGCTGGTGGGCTGCACGTCTTTCGGCACCTGGAACGAGCGCTCGGAGGACAGCTCGCTCATCATCGGCCGCAACTTCGATTTTTATGTGGGCGATAAATTCGCAGAAGAAAAGATCGTCGCGTTTTACAAACCGGATAAAGGCTACCGTTTTATGTTCATCACCTGGGCGGGCTTTACCGGTGTGGTTTCCGGGATGAACGAGCAGGGTTTGACCGTTACCATCAACGCCGCAAAATCCAGCATACCTTCGGGCTCGGCTACGCCGGTGTCGCTGGTGGCGAGGGAAATATTGCAATACGCGAAAAATATCGATGAAGCGTACGCGATCGCGCAGAAAAGAAAAATGTTCGTGTCCGAATCGTTCCTGATCGGCTCCGCGAACGACAATCGCGCGGCCATTATCGAAAAAACGCCGGAAGAACTGGCGTTGTACGATCCGCATGGCAGCGAGATCTCCTGCGCGAACCATTTCCAGAGCAAAACGCTCGGCGCGTCCACACCCAACCGGCAGCAGCTGGAAGAAAGCGCATCGCCGTACCGTTACAAGCGCCTGCAGGAACTCCTGGCGCGCAACGGCAAAAATTCCGTGGCCAAAACCGTCGCCATTTTGCGCGACCGCAAAGGCCTGCACGATGCGGACATCGGCATGGGCAACGAAAAGGCGCTGAACCAGCTGATCGCGCATCATTCCGTGGTGTTTGAGCCGAAGCAGCTGAAAGTATGGGTAAGCACCGCGCCCTGGCAGCTCGGCGAATTTGTGGCCTACGATCTCAAAAAGGTGTTCGCTATGAACGGCCTGCAAACCGACCACGAGATCTGCGACAGCACGCTGAACATTCCCGCGGACAGCTTCCTGCAAACCGGCGAGTATCGCAAGTTCGTGGATTTCCGGGCGCTGAAGGCGGCCGTGATGAACCATCAGCCGGTGGACGTAAAACGGCTGGTGGCGGACAATCCGTCTTACTACCATGCGTATGTGCTGGCGGGTGATTATCTTTATCGTGAAAAAGATTACCGCCAGGCGAAACAATATTACCGGCAGGCGCTGACGAAAGAGATCGCGACAAAGGCTGAAAAAGATCATGTGCTGCAGCGGATCGCCGATTGTGAGGAGAAGGAATGAAACGTTTGGAAAGACAGAACATGAAAACAGCGTTCCATTCGGCCACTGAAAAAAACGCAATGAACGAATGCAAGGCATCGGAACAGATATCGTTGAAGTAGACCGCATCGCTTCCCGCATAGAGAAGGGACAGGGCTTCCGCGAGCTGGTGTTTACCCCGCTCGAGATCGCCTATTGCGAAAAGCAGGTCAACAAATACGAAAGCTACGCCGCCCGCTTCGCCGCCAAGGAAGCGTTCCTGAAGGCCCTCGGCACGGGTTACAGCGGCAGCGGCATTCATTTTAACGAAATAGAAGTGCGCAACGACGCGGCCGGGAAACCCGACCTGTTCCTGACCGGCAACGCGGCGCCAAAAATGGAAGGAATGAACGTGCTGCTGTCCATGTCTCACGTAAAAGCCTTTGCGATGGCCACCGTCGTGATTTTCTAACCG
Source organism: Chitinophaga sp. (assembly GCA_051958695.1). Classification (GTDB taxonomy): domain Bacteria; phylum Bacteroidota; class Bacteroidia; order Chitinophagales; family Chitinophagaceae; genus Chitinophaga. Next base: position 8,366 of record JBQCFV010000050.1, read on the forward strand.
GAAGAACTATGTACATACCAGATATAGAATTGCAGTCACCCGCCGCTATCCGGCAGTTCCAGGCCAAAGCCCTGCAGCACCAGCTGGGTTACCTCCGGCAGTTCTCGCCTTTTTACCGGGAATGGTTTGCCCGCCACCAGCTGGATACGGACAGCATCCGCGACGTGGACGACCTCCGGAAGATACCGCCCGTAGGCAAGGAAGAGCTGCAGCAGCGCAACTGGGACTTTTTGTGCGTGGACAAAAGCAGGATCGCGGAATATACTTCCACCTCCGGTACGCTGGGCAAACCCGTCATCATCCCGCTGACCGGGAAAGACCTGGATCGCCTTACCTACAACGAATTTATTTCCTTCAGCTGCGCAGGCGGCACGGACGAAGATATTTACCAGCTTATGCTTACGCTGGACAGGCAGTTCATGGCGGGGATGGCGTATTATTCCGGCATCCGCAAGCTCGGCGCGGGCGTGCTGAGAGTAGGGCCGGGCGTGCCTTCCATGCAGTGGGAGAACATCGCGCGCATACGTCCCACCACCATCGTGGCGGTCCCGTCCTTTATCCTCAAACTGATCGCTTTCGCGGAAGAACATGGCATCGACATCAACGCGTCTTCCGTAAAAAAAGCCGTCTGCATCGGCGAAAACATCCGCAATACCGATTACAGCTACAACGTGCTCGGCAAAAAGATCACGGACAAATGGAATATTCAGTTGTTTTCCACCTATGCTTCCACCGAAATGCAGACCGCCTTTACGGAATGCAAAGCGGGCAGGGGAGGGCATCATCACCCTGAACTGCTCATCGTGGAGCTGCTTGACGAAAACGATCAGCCCGTACAACCGGGCGAGCCGGGGGAGGTCACCATCACCACGCTTGGCGTGGAAGCCATGCCCCTGCTGCGTTACAAAACCGGCGACATCTGCCAGTACGATACAACGCCCTGCAGCTGCGGCCGGCAAACGCTGCGTCTTTCTCCCGTGATCGGCCGCCGCAAGCAGATGATCAAATACAAGGGCACCACGCTGTACCCGCCCGCGCTGTACGACCTGCTGAGCGATATGGAAGAAGTGAAAGAGTTTATCGTGGAAGTGTTTTCCAACGAGATCGGCACGGACGAAATATTGCTGCACCTCAGTCCCAACGAGGTGAACGAGGACGTGGACCGCCGCATCAAATCCTACCTGCAGGCCAAACTGAGAGTGATCCCGCAGGTGAAATACTGTTCCATGCAGGAGATACTCAAAATGCAGTTTCCCGAAGGCAGCCGCAAACCCGTAAAATTCCTGGACAACCGTTAAAGATCGAAGCTGGCAGCAGCTTTTGGATTATCGATCTTGGTGCTTTTCCGCCGGTCGTTCACGATCAGGTGGATCATATGCCCCTGCGTGTCGTGCTCGGCGTAGAGCACGTCGTTGTGTATGTCGAGATGTTTGAAAGGCGCCATGGGAGCGTGTTCGAGAAAACACCACACGGCGTCTTCGGATATCTGGTAACCAAGATATTGCAGCGGAAGCGCTTTACCGTCCGCGCTCAGCGAAAAATGACGGCGGAGGTACCGCGCGATCATCGTGTCCGCAGCGGGCCGGTCTTTCGGTTTGGTAAGGTCGAGGCTGGTATGATTGTATTTTTTGAGGGCGTTTTCCAGGTCGTCCGTAAATATGCGGCAGCTCACTTCCAAGGACTTACGGGGCTGGTTATACCGTATTTCCGTAACGCTCATATAAAACGGGTGCACTGCGCCGAACCATACGGGCAGCAACCATTTGCATAATAATACTCCCATTTGCCACCAAAAATTTTATTTTTAAACTTGTCTTGCTTATAATTACGAAGTTACACAAAAATCTACGCCATGGAGGAATTCAGCTTATACTTCGCGGAAGGCTGGAAACATATAGCGGACCTGAATGGTTACGATCATATTCTTTTTGTGATGGCGCTTTGCGCCGTTTACCTGGTAAAAGACTGGAGAAAGGTGCTGGTGCTGGTCACCGCCTTTACCATCGGGCATTCCATTACCCTGGCGCTCAGCGTGCTGAATATCATCCGTGTGCCTACGGCGCTCATTGAGTTCCTGATACCCGTCACCATAGTAGTCACCGCATTGGTGAACATTATCCGGCGCGACCGTTCGGGCACGGCTTTGCGTGTGAATTATTTTCTGGCGCTTTTTTTCGGGCTGATACACGGGATGGGGTTTTCCAATTACCTGAAAAGCATGCTGGGCACTACGGCCAACGTCGTAAAACCTTTGCTGGCCTTTAATCTCGGGCTGGAATTCGGGCAGGTGCTGATCGTGCTGATCGTTTTGCTGATAGCGCAGATCGTGGTGAACATCACACGCATGGCGCGCCGCGACTGGATCATGTTCCTTTCCGCCGCTATTTTCGGCTGCGCTTTTATCATGAGCCTTGAAAGATTTAAAGAATTATTGCATTAGCATATCAAAACTATGAGGAAGTCCATTATCATTTGCCTTTTGGCGGCCGCACCGGCTTTGCTGAGGGCGCAGAACAACCCCGGCTCCAACCACGGTAACCGCTTTGAGCAGCTGAGTTACCTGCTGGCCGATCCGAACATGTACCGTTCCGCATCCGGCGTGCCGGGGCCGGAATACTGGCAGCAGAAAGCCGATTACGACATCACCGCGCAGCTGGACGATGCGAAGCGCAAGCTCACCGGCGCTGAGACCATCACCTATCACAACAACTCGCCCGACCCGCTCACATACATCTGGCTGCAGCTGGACGAGAACGAGCACGACCCGAAAAGCGACAACAACAGCTTCGACGAAAGTTCCATGCGCGACCGCATGACCACCCGCTCCATCAACCGCATCATGGGCATAGAGCCCGGGCATGGCGTGAACATCGTGAAATGCACGGACGCTGCGGGCAATGCGTTGCGTTATACCATCAACCAGACGATGATGCGCGTGGAGCTGCCAAAAACGCTGATGCCGGGCGAAAAATTCCGCTTCTCCGTGAACTGGTGGTACAACATCCCCAACCGCATGACGCTCGGCGGCCGCGGCGGGTATGAGCATTTCCCCGAAGACGATAACAATCTTTATACGATCACGCAGTGGTACCCGCGCGTGGCCGTGTATTCCGATTTCCAGGGCTGGCAGAACAAACAGTTCACCGGCCGCGGCGAGTTCGCCCTCACCTTTGGCGATTTTAAAGTGAAAATGACCGTTCCGGCAGACCATGTGGTAGGCGCCACCGGCGAATGCCGCAATTATAAGGAAGTGCTCACCGCCGCGCAATACCAGCGCTGGCAGGAGGCGCAGCGCGCGAAAGCGCCCGTGGAGATCGTTACGCTCGACGAAGCGAAAAACGCCATCAAAGGAAAGGCAAGCGGCACCAAAACCTGGATCTACGAAGCGCAGAACGTGCGCGACTTTGCGTGGGTCAGCTCCCGCCGCCTCGTGTGGGACGCGATGGGTACCGATGTGGAAGGGAAACATGTAATGGCGATGAGCTATTACGGCCCCGAAGCGTACCCGCTGTACCGCCGTTATTCGACCAAAGTGGTCGCGCACACTTTACGCACCTATTCCAAACATACCATCGCATACCCTTATCCAGTCGCTATTTCCGTGGAAGCGGCGAATGGTATGGAGTACCCGATGATCTGCTTCAACTACGGCCGCGCCGAAAAGGACGGCACGTATTCCGAAGCGACCAAAAACGGCATGATCGGCGTGATCATCCACGAAGTGGGGCATAACTTTTTCCCCATGATCGTGAACTCCGACGAGCGGCAATGGACCTGGATGGACGAAGGGCTGAACACTTTCTGTCAGTTCCTCGCAGAGCAGGAATGGGACAACAATTTCCCTTCCCGCAGAGGCCCCGCGCAAAAGATCGCCGAATACATGGCGCTGCCAAAAGACCAGCTGGAACCCATCATGAGCAATTCGGAAAACATCGTGCAGTTTGGCCCGAACGCATATGCAAAACCGGCCACGGCGCTCAATATCCTGCGCGAGACCATCATGGGCCGCGAGCTGTTCGACTACGCGTTTAAAGAATATGCGCGGCGCTGGGCGTTCAAACACCCAACGCCGACGGATTTTTTCAGAACGATGGAAGACGCGTCCGCCGTAGATCTTGACTGGTTCTGGCGCGGCTGGTTCTTTGGCATCGAGCCGGTGGATATTTCCCTCGACACGGTGAAATGGTACCGGATGGATACAAAAAATCCTGCCGTGGAAAACAAGCTGCGGCAGCAGGCGGCGCAGGCTGAAGACGTGCATGTTGCGCAAACGCGCAACCGTGCCGCCGGCGTGAAATTCGCGGTGGAGCAGGATACCAGCCTGCAGGACTTTTACAGCAAATGGGACCGCTACGCCGTAACGCCCGACCAGACCGAAGCCTACGATAAAATGCAGGCAAGCCTGACGCCGGAAGAAAAACGTTTGTACGAAAGCAAGAAAAACTTCTACGAGCTCACGTTCCGCAACGTGGGGGGCAACGTAATGCCGCTCATCATCTAATGGACATTTACGGACGGAACAAAGGAAACCGACAGGATCTCCGCGTACATCTGGCGGCACAACGAAGACGAGGTAACGAAAGTGTTCGCGAAGGATAAAGAAGTAACCGCCATCCGCCTCGATCCTTTGCGCGAAACGGCGGACATCAACGAAGCGAATAATTCCTGGCCGCGGCAGGCGGTGCCTTCAAGGTTTGAGCTGTTCAAAATGGAAGCGGGCCCTAGAGGGACGAACAACCGCGTAAACCCGATGCAGCGGGCGAAACAATGATCGTGATGATAAAATTTTAAGGCCGGTCACACTTATTGTGACCGGCCTTTTTTATGAGCGGATGTTTTGAGCGTTTTGGGGAAGCGGTTTCGTTTTATGCGGATCTCTCCCTGCCGGCTGCATCCATGCAGCGGCATACTCAATCGCCATTGCGTCTTTTTATGCCCGTTTCCTTCTTCTTTTCCGTCCTGCCCGCATCCTTCAGCGCTCTCGCTATGATCCATTCCATTTGCCCGTTGACGCTGCGGAACTCGTCCGCGGCCCAGCGTTCCAGGGCTTCGTACGTCGCATTGTCCAGGCGCAGCACAAACGATTTTTTTTCCTTTACGGCCATGAGCTATTGATATAATGATCCGGTGTTCAGGATGGGCGTGGCTGCTTTTTCGCCGCAGAGCACCACCATCAGGTTGCTCACCATGGCGGCTTTTTTCTCTTCATCCAGGTCCACGATCTGTTTCTTTGATAATTGTTCCAGCGCCATTTCCACCATACCCACGGCGCCTTCCACGATCTTGGAACGGGCGGCCACGATGGCGGTAGCCTGCTGGCGCTGCAGCATGGCCCCGGCGATCTCGGGCGCGTAAGCGAGGTGGCTGATGCGCGCTTCACGCACGAGGATGCCCGCGGCGAACAGTCTTTCGTTCAGCTCCTGCTCCAGCAGCTCGTTCACTTTTTCACCGCCGTCGCGCAGCGTAATGTCCGCGTTCTCGTCTTCCATGCGGTCGTAAGGGCAGCTGGTGGCCAGGTGGCGCACCGCGGCCTCGCTTTGCACCTGCACGTACTGATTGTAGCCTTCCACTTCAAACGCCGCCTTGTAAGTGTCTTTTACCTGCCACACGATCACCGCCGCGATCTCGATCGGGTTGCCCATCTTGTCGTTCACCTTCAGGGTTTGCCCGTTGAGATTGTTGGAACGCAGCGAAATATTTTGCGTGCGGTACAGCGGGTTCACCCACTGCAATCCGTTCTGTTTTACGCTGCCCACATATTTGCCAAAGAAAGTGAGCACCCGTGAATGGTTCGGGTTGATGATCATGATGCCTTTAGCGAGGAAGATAAAGGCGATAAAAAGTATGACGGCGAGAATGGCCCAGGAGCCCGGAGCCTCCGTGGTATTGGCCTGGAAGATGGCGTAAACGCCGCCGAGAAAACAGAGGATGGTGAGTACGAATGCGAGGTAGCCGCTCATGGGCCTGACGATCTTTTCCATATGGGGATAATTTTAAAGTAATATCAAAATGATATCAAATCTAATAAACTTTTTCCATACAAAAAAATGAATAGTGTATAACGGACACCATGAACGGTAAAAAATTTTGCTTCGCAAAAAAGTTCTAATTTTAACCAGAATTACTATTTTCAGCCCCGGTTAACCGGCACATGACACGTTAGGATCAGCAAAAGAATTATAGTTCAGCCAATATCAAGCGCGTTTTATCAACCTTTATCTTCTATGTACCAAAGCTATTCAGACGAGCAATTGTTATCGTTATTGCGTGATGGCGACAGTACGGCATTCAACACCATCTACGACCGCTACAGCAGGCCGTTGTACCTTTATATCCTCGGCAAAACGGACCGCGGCGAAACCAGCAAGGACGTGCTGCAGGACCTGTTTTGCACCCTTTGGGAAAAACGCGTTACGCTGGACATTCATCTTTCCCTCCGCTCTTACCTGTACCAGTCCGTGCGGCACAAGATCATCGACCTTTACAGGAAAGACAATACCTACCGCAAATATCTTCAGCAGCTGATCGAGCATTTCGATGCGCAGCCGCATAACATTTCCGAGACCTATGATTACAAGGCAAAAGCCACCGAAGTGTTCGAAGCCATTAACCGGCTGCCCGAAAAAATGAAAGAGATATTCATGCTCAGCCGTTTCGAAAACCTCAGCATCGAGCAGATCGCCAGCAGGCTGGGCCTTTCCCGGCAAACGGTGAAGAACCAGATATCCAAAGCCCTGAAGATCCTCCGTACCCATTACACCCAGACCGACCTGCTGATGCTGGCAGTGGCGCTTTCCAT
>JBQCFV010000051.1:0-4851 GCA_051958695.1 Chitinophaga sp.
TTCACGTCGTTCGGGATGGAAGTAACGGGAGCCTGCTGCGCCTGCGGGGCCGCTTTGGGAGCGGGGGCCGCGGCTGCCTGGGCGGGAGCGGCCTTGCCTGCGGGGCGCGGGGCGGAAGTATCAATCTGGCAGGCCACATCGCCAATGTTGAGGGTATCCCCGTCTTTGGCAATGGTTTTCAGCACGCCTGCTTCTTCCGCGTTCAGCTCAAAGGTGGCTTTTTCGGATTCCAGCTCGCAGAGCACTTCATCCCTTTCCACGTAATCGCCGGTTTGTTTCAGCCATTTAATGAGGGTTACCTCGCTGATGGATTCTCCGACAGTGGGAACTTTGATATCGATGGTGCCTTTGTTCACGGCGGGAGCTGCGGGTGCGGCTGCTTCTGCTGGGGCGGCTGCGGACGTTTCCTTTGCTGCGGGCGCTGCGGCCGCGGGGGCTTCAGGCTGCGCTGCGGCGGCGCCGTCCGTATCGATGGTGCAGGCTACGTCCCCGATATTGAGGGTGGCGCCTTCTTCCGCCAGTATCTTCAAAACGCCGGGCTTTTCAGCATTGAGCTCGAAGGTGGCCTTCTCTGATTCCATTTCGCACAATACTTCGTCCTGCTTTACAATATCACCGTCTTTCTTGAGCCATTTTGCAATGGTCACCTCGCTGATGGATTCTCCTACCGTAGGAACTTTAATTTCGATTATCATGAGTATTACCCTCCCGTGAAAAGTAAATAGTTAAGAATTAAATATTAAAAGCCGTATCAATGATCTCCTGTTGTTCCTGCGCGTGCACTTTTGCGTAACCGGTGGCCGTGGAGGCGCTGGGGTTGCGGCTGATCACGCCGTAGTTGAACTGTTTAAGGTTCATCTGGAGGAAGCTGGCGGCGCCCATATTGAGCGGCTCTTCCTGTACCCAGAACCAGGTAGCGCCTTTGTACCGCTGCTGGATGGCTTCCAGCTGCGCGACAGGCAGCGGGTACAGCTGCTCTAGCCGCACGATGGCCACGTCTTTCCGGTCTTCCTTCATCTGTTTCTCGCTGAGGTCGAAATAGATCTTGCCGCTGCACAACAGTACTTTTTTCACGCGCGACGCATCGGTGATGAACGGATCGTCCAGCACCTCCCTGAAACCGCCTTCGGTGAAATCGGCCGCGGGGCTGTAGCTGCGTACGTGGCGCAGGTTGGCTTTGGGCGAGAAGTTGATCATCGGTTTGCGGAACGGCAGCGCCAGCTGGCGGCGCAATGCGTGGAAGAAACTTGCCGCGGTGGTACAGTTGGTCACAAAAATATTGTACTCTGCGCACTGCTGCAGGAACCTTTCCAGGCGGGCGCTGGAATGCTCCGGGCCCTGGCCTTCGTAACCGTGCGGCAGCAGCATTACCAGACCGCTCTGTTTCTGCCATTTGGTTTCGGCGGATGTAATGAACTGGTCGATGAGCGTTTGCCCGCCGTTCATGAAGTCGCCGAACTGCGCTTCCCAGATGGTGAGCGCGTAAGGGTTGGCGATGGAATAACCGTATTCAAAGCCCAGCACGGCGAACTCGCTGAGCAGGGAGTTGTATATTCTGAATTTGCCTTGCGTATCGCCGACGTTGCTGAGGCGGCTGTATTCCTCGCCCGTTTCTTCGTCGCGCAGCGCGGCATGGCGGTGGGAAAAGGTGCCTCTCTTCACGTCCTGCCCGCTGAGACGTACGTCGCGGCCGTCTTTGAGGATGCTGGCATACGCCAGCAGCTCGCCGGACGACCAGTCGAGCAGCCCCTGTTCTGCAAACAATTTTTGTTTGTCCTGCAGCAGCTTGTCTATTTTTTTCAGCGGTTTGAATCCCTGCGGAATGGCCATGATGGCGGTGAACAGCTGGTCCAGCTCGGTCTTGGAAATAGCCGTGGCCGGGGAGGTCACAAAATCTTCCGGCTTGCTTTTACGCAATTCTTTCCACCAGAGGTCGGGTGTTTGATATTTATAAGGCAGCGGGTGCTGTTTCACGTCGTCGAGCCTGGCCTGGAGGTCGGCCCAGAAGGCTTTCTCCATTTCGGTGGCCAGCGCGGCGTCCACATCGCCGTTGGCGATCAGCTGCTGGGAATAAATTTCGCGCGGGTTGGGATGTTTGTCGATGGCGGCGTAGAGCTTGGGCTGGGTGAACTTCGGGTCGTCCCCTTCGTTGTGCCCGTGCTTGCGGTAGCACACCATATCGATATAGATATCTGAATTAAATTCCTGGCGGTAGCGGGTGGCGATCTCGGCTACTTTCACGGTAGCTTCCACATCGTCGCCGTTCACATGGAATACCGGCGCCTGAACGATGGAAGCCACGCTGGTGCAGTAGTCTGCGGAACGCGCGTCCTCGAAGTCGGTGGTAAACCCGATCTGGTTGTTGATCACGAAGTGCATGGTACCGCCGGTGTAGTAGCCTCTCAGCTTGCTCATCTGCGCCACTTCGTATACCACGCCCTGGCCCGCGATGGCCGCGTCGCCGTGGATGAGGATGGGAAGTATCTTGTCGTAGTCGCTGTTATAGATCACGTCCGCTTTGGAGCGGGAGAAGCCTACTACTACAGGGTCTACTACTTCGAGATGCGAAGGGTTGGGGGTGAGCTGTACATTTACTTCTTTCCCGGCCGGCGTATCGATGCTGGCGCGGAAGCCGAGGTGGTATTTTACGTCGCCGCTGCCCATGGTGGTATCCGGGATGGCGATGCCTTCAAATTCGGAGAATATCTGTTCGTACGTTTTACCCAGGATGTTGGCCAGCACGTTGAGACGGCCGCGGTGCGCCATGCCGATCACGGCTTCCTGCACGCCGTATTCGGCGGCGGTGTTGATCATGGCGTCCAGCGCGGGAATGGTGGTTTCGCCGCCTTCGAGGGAGAAACGTTTCTGACCGATGTATTTGGTGTGGAGGAACTTTTCGAACATCACGCCCTGGTTCAGCTTGGTCAGGATGCGTTTTTTCTGGTCTGCATTGAGCGGCTGGCGGAGGGTGGTCTCCATTTCTTTCTGGAGCCATTCGATGCGCGCAGCGTCGTTGATATAGGTAAATTCAAGCCCTACTTTGGAAGCGTATACTTCCTGCAGATGCTTTACGATCTTTTCGAGGGTAGCTTTGCCAAGACCGATCACCTGGCCGGCGAAAAATTCCGTTTTCAGGTCCGCGTCGGCCAGGCCGAAAAATTTCAGGTCGAGGTTGGGCTGGCGGTCTTTCCGTTCGCGGATGGGGTTGGTTTTGGCGACGAGGTGGCCTTTTTTGCGGTACGCCTGGATGAGGCGGTACACGCCCAGTTCCTTCACAAGCTGATCGCTGCTCACCGGTAGCGCGGAAGTGCCGCCTGCGTTACCGTTCACATTGCTTACCGCAAAATCAAAACCTTCAAAAAATTTGATCCATTCGGGATCCACGGAGGAGGCATCTGCGCGGTATTGCTGGTACAACGATTCAATATACGCCGGGTGCGAGTTGGTGACAAACGAAAAGTCCTTCATTTACAACGTATTTAAGCTTGGTCTTCGATTCTCTTTCCCTATAACATTCCAATCATGCCGAGGGATCGCGGAAATCTTGATTCTTTTGTCCTGATAACTCAATCTGCGCTTTAATAACTCAATTTGAGTTAATCGGATTGCAAATATCGATAAAGATTTGGGATTTTCAGGCATTTGGCGTAGCTGTTTTATGATTTAACCGGTGGTTTCCCAAGGATAATATGTTTATAATTTATTATCTTTGAAGCCGCTAAAATTTTGCTGCGGCAGGAAATACCTGCTTTTTATTTTTGTTTATAAAAAGATAAAACTTACCTTTGCCGTCCGAAACTTGAAATTTATACAATGGCAAACCATAAAGCAACGAAAAAAGACGTACGTCAGAGCAGAAAGCGTAATGAGCGTAACCGTTACTACGGTAAAACCACCCGTAATGCCATACGGGACCTGAAGAAACTGACCGATAAAGCGGCAGCTTCCGAAAATTTACCCGAAGTGATCTCCATGATCGACAAACTGGCGAAACGTAACGTTATTCACAAAAACAAAGCGGCCAACCTGAAAAGCAAGCTCGCCAAGAAGGTGAACGCCCTCGCTTAATCAGCTGGTTACCAATATTGTTCGGCTCTTCCTTGTAAAAGGGAAGGGCTTTTTTTATTTCCTCCGCTTTATCCTTCTTGCAAGGCCCGCCCAAATTCTTACATTTATACCCTGAAATGCTGAAAACAGCAAAAAACTATTGATTTACAACAATTTAAACCAAAATGACGAGAACCCTCCCGGTGACCCTCCTCCTGCTTTTCGCCGCTTTGTTCCTCCACGCCCAGGACCTTACCACCAAATACGAACGCACGGGCGCCAAACAGACCGTTACTTATCATGAATGCATCGATTACTGGGAAATGCTCGCAAAGCGGTTCCCGCAGCTTAAAATGATGGAAATCGGGCAAACGGACGCCGGGTATCCCCTTCACCTCGTCATTCTCTCGCAGGATAAGGATTTTGACTTCGCCAGCCTCAAAAAGAAAAATAAACGCGTGATCCTCATCAACAACGGCATCCATCCCGGCGAGCCGGACGGGGTAGACGCCACCATGATGCTGTACCGCGATATCCTGCAGGGCAAAAAGGAACTCCCCGCCAACATCGTGCTCGCCGCCATCCCGCTATACAATATCGGCGGCGCCCTCAACCGGAGCGCCTTTTACCGGGTAGACCAGAACGGCCCCGAAGAATTTGGCTCCCGCGGCAACGGCCAGAACCTCGACCTCAACCGCGATTTCATCAAAGCCGATTCCCGCAACGCCCGCGCCTTCCAGCAGATCTATCACCTCACCGACCCGGACGTGTTCATCGACAATCACGTGAGCAACGGCGCGGACT
>JBQCFV010000052.1:0-7441 GCA_051958695.1 Chitinophaga sp.
AATTTCTTTCAGCTCAAGGGTACAGTTATTATGAGGGGCGTCCTGGGTCAGGCCGAGGGCTTCCAGCCGTTTATCGTTGGCGGCATGCCGCTGCAGGGCCAGCAGGCTTTGGTTAATGGTGATCTTCCGGAGCCAGGCGCCCAGGTGCTCCACTTTGTCCAGCTTGTCCCGGTGAAGCCATACTTTGATGAATACTTCCTGCACGACTTCCTGCCGGGCATACTCGTTCTTCAGTATCTTCATGGCAATGGCCCCGAGAGGCGTCGCCCACGTCAGGAACAAGGAGGAAAAAGCCTGCCCGTCACCTTCCGCTATCCGCGAAAGGAGCGCCGGTTCATCATTATTTAACGGTTCAGAAGGCACTTATCAATTAGATCCTGGTTTTATTATTCTTAATATCTGGAGTGCAGCAGGATAGAACAGTTACGAAAAAATCGTTGCAATGAAGCCCGCCGCGTATGCTAACGGCGGCTCCGGGGGCAAAGGTAAAAAGTAAAATGAAATTTCAGCCTTCCCTCCTTCTCTTATATAAAAAATGCTGATAGCCAATCAATTTTCCACGCCCAGCATGGTAAATGCGATCAATATCAATCCTATCGCGATCAGCCCGACATACACATATTTAAAAAAACTGTCTCCCTGCAACCTGCGGTTAAAATATCTTCCCAAAAAAATGGCCGGCACTACCGCGGGCAGGCTGATAAGAAAATATTTCAGCACCGTCCATCCCAACAATCCTTTAATGGCATAACCAATTACACCGAGCAGGCTGGCGGGCAAAAAGTAAGCCTGCAGCGTGGCCCTGAAATGTTTCGGGCTCCATCTTCTTACATTGCCGTACACTACCAGCGGCGGGCCGTTGAGCCCGTATGCGCCGCCCAGCACGCCGGACAAAAATCCGCAAACAAAAAGCCATGCGCGGCTGTCGTGCGACAGCACCGGGCTTTTTTTAGCCAATAGCATATAGGCGCTGTACGCGACGATCAGCAGGCCCAGCCCGGTTTTTACCCAATATTCGTTCCCGTAGATCAATATCAGCAGCCCGACCGGGATGCCCAGCACGGCGTAAATGATCAGCCATTTCGCGCTTTCTATATGGATCTGCCGGTGGTCCTGCACCACCACTACCAGCGCAACAAAGATCGAGATGAGAACGGACAAGGGCACGGCAATGTCCAGCGGCATAAAAAGCACCAAAAGCGGCACGGCCACCAGCGACTCGCCGAACCCGAACGTGGAGCGTACCAATGTGGCGATGAAGCAGATAACGATGATAAAGAATAGCATAATAATAATGTTTGCGGCGTGCCGGATGCCGGGGTGCAAAAATAGTGAATACCGGGCATTCGAAATCCTCCCGATTTCGCCTTATATTGTTCGTACGTAATATTCTCTACAGATGAAAAATCGTATGTTAAGCATGCTGGCGCTGCTATTCGCGCCGCTATTATCCTTTTCCCAGGAAAACTTCAGGATCACGCATGGCCCTTACCTGCAAGCCCTTGGCGAAACGGGCGTGAATATCGTATGGACCACCAACCGGAAAGCCATTGCCTGGGTGGAGATCGCGCCGGCGGACAGCACACATTTTTACGCCGTAGAGCGGCCCAAAGTTTTTGAAGCGGCGCATGGCATCAAAACGGAATCCACCGTTCACAACGTGAGGGTGAACGGGCTGAAGCCCGGGACGGCCTACCGTTACAGGGTGTATACGCAGGAAGTGCTGAGCCATCAGAGCTATGTGGTGAAATACGGCAACATTGCGGCGAGCGCGGTGGTCAGGGCCAAATTACCGGTGTTCACCACCAACGATACAAAGGCTGATCAGGTTCAGTTCGCCGTTATCAACGACATGCACCAAAAAAACGACGTGATCAGGCAGCTGCTCGGACAGGTGGATTGGAAAACCAACCAGATGGTTTTCTTCAACGGCGATATGCAGAACAATTCGCGGAGCGAAGAGCAGATCTTTAGCTCGTTCATGGATACGGCGGACAGTATTTTCGCCGACCACATCCCCATGTATTATGCGCGTGGCAATCACGAAACGCGCGGGGAGTTCGCCGCGGAATTTCCGCGCTACTTCCCTACCGAAACCGGCAAGCTGTATTACCTGCTCCGCAGCGGGCCCGTTTGTTTTGTAGTGCTGGATACGGGTGAAGACAAACCGGATTCCGATATCGAATACACCGGCATTGCCGATTACGACGCCTACCGCACGGAACAGGCCGCCTGGCTGAAAGAAGCGTTAAAACAACCCGAATATACCGAAGCGCCCTACAAAGTAGTGGTCGGGCACATTCCGCCGTTCGGCGGCTGGCATGGCGAAAAAGAAGTGGCGGACAAATTCGTGCCGCTGCTCAACGAAGCCGGCGCGCAGATCATGCTGGCGGCGCATTTGCACCGGAACGTGAAGAAGGCGCCCGCAGACGGCCCCTGGCGCTTCCCCATACTGGTGAACAGCAACGCTTCCATCATCAAAGCAAAAGCCGACCGGCAGCGGCTGCTGATTGAAGTATATAACCTGGAAGGGAAAAAGATCGACGCGGTAACGATACAACCGTCGAGATAAAATATTTCAGGCCGTGCGGATATCGTACGGCCTGAAAAAAAGGCCCGCCGGCAAAACGCGGCAGGCCTGTATGGTTGGTTGAGATCGAGTTTTTTTTACAGCATGTCGAGTATCCCTTCGTTTTCGATGATGATCATCCCCTGCCTGTCGGTGGTGATGCCTTCCTGCAATTTGTAGGTATACTTCGGCACATGCCCTTCCATCACGGTCGGCAGGAATACAAAACGGACCGAAGGTTTTTCGCGCAGCGCTTCCCCTGCTTCAAAAATATGCGTGGAGATGATGAAGAAACATTCCGCATACCCTGCAAACGCAGCGGTGACGGAGAGCGTAGCGTCATACGCGTCTTTTACGTTCGTGCCTTTGAACAGCTCATCGAAGATGATGAACAGCCTTTTTCCTTCGCTTACTTCTTCCGCCACTTTTTTTACGCGCAGCACTTCCGCGTAAAAATGGCTGTAGCCTTTATTAAGATCGTCCGGCACGTTCACGGAGGAATAGATGCCGTCCAGCACTGAAAATTCCAGCTCCTGCGCCGCCACGGGGAAACCCATGTGCGCGAGATAAAGGAGGATGCCGGAAGATTTCATCAGCGTCGATTTCCCGGCCATGTTCGCGCCGGTAAGGAACAGCACGTTGGCGTCGCCGTTGAAGCTGAAGGAATTGGTCACGCCTTTGTCCAGCCTTGGGTGCCGTACTTCCTTTGCCTGTATAAAATTTGCGCTGCGCGGATGAGCGCGGGCGAAGGAAAAATCCTTTTCACGCGCTACCATACCCACGGCAATATATACGTCTAATTCATAAGTCGATTTGATGAGCGCCTGTAGCTGTTCCTTCCAGGCACCGGCGACGAGGTAACGCAGCTTTGCGGCCTGCGACTGCGGCAGATCGTTGTTTACAGGCGCAACCAGGAAGGCGGCGGCCTGCGGATCGCGCAGCACTTGCGTTGCGTGTTCCGCCCAGCTTGCCCAGGGCGTATCCTTATGCAGACCGTTCTTTTCCAAACGGCGCAGCAGCCGGTCGCATTCGCGCAGCACCAGCAGGCAGGCCTGCAAACCCTCCTGCTCGCGTTCGTATGTTTCATCGCGCGTCAATGAGGCCATCGCTTTGTTTTTCGCCATCCTGATCAACGAGAACGCGAAACTTTGCTCCCTGTTCTCTTCCAGGTAAGCGACCATCGCCGCAATGGCATCGTTCTGAAACGGGAACTCCGCCGCATGATCGCGGAAGTAACGGAACACGCGGCTCCTGCCGTTGATGGCCTCCGCGTCCGTCATCGGGCGCAGGAACATCTGGTCCAGCAGCTGTTCGCCGCCTTTCGTCCTCACACGGTTGAACAGGCTGAATATGGAGCTGCTGTTGTATTTCCCCAGCAGCTGCAGGTCGTCGAGCGTTTGTTTGTCGGCGATAAAACTCATGTGCTTCTCTTTTCGTTTTTTCCGCGGGATAAAATATCCAGTATCCCTTCATTGTTGATGATCACCATGCCATGCCTGTCCGCCGTGATGCCTTCTTCCAGCCGGTGCGTGTATACCGGTTTGCCGTTTTCCAGCAAAGTGGGCAGGTACATGAACCGGATGTTGCTGCATTTTTCCTTCAGCTTCTCTCCTGCTTCGATGATGTGCGTGGACACTACGAACATGCAGTTCTTCCGCCGCGCGATGGCGGCCGTTACGGCGATGGTGGCCTCGTACGCGTCCTTTACGTTCGTACCGCGGAACAGCTCGTCGAAGATCACGAACAGGTATTTATCCCGGCTCAGCTCCCGCGCCACGTTTTGGATGCGCAGCACTTCCGCGTAAAAATGACTGGCGCCCTGGCTGAGGTTGTCGGGCAGGTTGATGGTGGTGAAAATGCCGTCCCTCACCGCGAACTCCATGCGGGAAGCCGGTACGGGGAAGCCCATATGCCCGAGGTACATCGCGATGCCGAGCGATTTCATGAAAGTGGATTTGCCCGCCATGTTGGCCCCGGTAAGAAAAAGCACGTTGCCTTCGGGCGTGATCTCCAGCGAATTTTTTACCGGTTTTTCCAGTGAAGGATGCCAGAAATTTTCCAGCGTCAGTGTTTGCCGTTCCCGCGCAACGGCTTGCGGGAAAGCATATCCGCGTTCCCGGCCCGTTTTGGCGACGGAAAGAAAAACGTCGGCGAGGTAGATATGGTCGAGCAGCTGGCGCAGCCTGTTCCGCTCGCGGAAGCGGAGCAATTGATCGTATGTGGAAAGCGTGGCGAAGGAAAATTTCTGCTTCTCTTTTTCGGCCAGTACCGGCTGAAAGGCGGGATGCGCGAGCAGCTTTTCCATGGCCGCGATTTCTTCGCTGTACGAAATGCCTGCTACCTGCGCACGCGTGTCTTCCACAAAAACGCGCGCGGCCTGCAAAATGCCCACGAGGCTGGCGACGCCTTTCTCGATGGCTTTGTAAGCGGTGTCCGCGGCGATCAGCTGGTTGAATTTGCGCGCGAGGTTATCGTCCTGGCGGCTGAGCTGCGTTCGCTCGTCCGTGTCGGAGAGATAATGCTCGGCCGCGTCGAACCAGTGGCTTTCGTACGGGAAACGCACATCATGCTCCGCGAAATACCGGATCACCGAGCTGCGCGCGTTGATGGCACGCTCGTCAGACAACGGGCGGCGGAACATGTCTTCCAGCAGCTCGGAGCCGCCCTTTGTATAGGTGCGGTTGAAGAGCGCGTACACGCCGTCGTTGCCTCCCTTTCCAAAAAGCTGCAGATCGTTGATCGTTTGTTTGTCGGTCATCAGGCTCATAACAATCTTTTTATTTTCTCCGGCGGCGGATCAGCAGGATGATGGCGGCCAGCAGCAGGATGCCGGGCCATATCCACATCAGTACCGTTTTGGCGGTTTTCGCGCCGTTCTTCTTCATGTGTATCTGGTTGTCCGTGGGCGCGGGGCGGCTTACGTCTACCGGCACGGTGCCGTAAGAAAGCCAGTGGAACATGCCGGGGATGAGGTTGAAATTGGAAGCACCGTAGCGGCGGATCGGCGGCGTCATGCCGGCGTTGCTGATACAGTCCGCGTCGCCCAGCACCACGATGCGCTGCTCTTTTTTACCTACCTGGCGGCTAAGCCCCATTACCGTTACAAAAGTTCCCTGGCGCTCGCCGGTAGCGGGGTCGAGACTGGCGGAATCGTTTACAAAATCGATGGTCTGCAGCTCGTTCCAGGTCTTCATCGTATCGCGGCTGGAAATGATCGGGGTGAATTTGAAACCTTTGTCCTCCGCTTTTTCAAGACCGGCGGAATTGACCATGCCGATCCATTGGCCGCGTTTGTCCATGTTGTCGAATATTTCGGCAAGTTCTTTCCCTTCTTTTGTCGGCACGCAGATCACCACGTTGCCGGCAACGTCCAGCTTGGGCTGCACGAGCTGGCCGGGCACGGTTTTGAGACCAAACTGCGCAATGAATTTTTCCATTACTTCAGAGCCGGGCTTGAGGGCCACCACGAGGTTGCCGCCCGCAGCGATATATGCGTCCAGCTTTTTGCTGACGTTGGAATCGGGCGCTTCTTTCAGGTCGGCGATCACGATGATGTCCATCTCTTTCGGGATCTGTTTGTCGCCGGAAAGGTCGAGCATTTCCACATCGGAGCCCTGGTTGCTGAGCGAGTAACGGAAGGTTTTTTCAGCGGAAAAAAGCGTGTAGTCCTTCGCGCGCTCGCCTTCCATCTTGCGGCCGCCCTGCAGGAAGCCGATGCGCGGCAGCTTCATCACCATGCGTTTGAACGCGGCGGTAACTTCGGCTTCGCTGGGAAACTTCATCATATCGTTGTACAGGCGCAGGAAGGATTTTTGCCCGTTCTCCCTTTCCACTACGCGCACAAAGGTGTTGCCTTCCGCGCTCAGGTCGATCTGTTTTTTGATCTCTTCCGGTTTCAGGAACATGTCCACATCAATGTCCATCACTTCCGCGCGTTTTTTCGCCTGCTCTTCCAGCGGCTGGTCTTTCGGATCTTTCGGGCTCCTGAAGGCGGGTTTCACGGATTGATCGTAATAGTATACGTAACGGAACTTTGTTTCCGGTTTGAAACGGAGGTACTGGCCGAAGCGGTCCTTGTCTTCGTTTATCTGCGAGGGCAGGCCGTTGTACGCTTCGCGGTCCAGCAGGTTCACATACGTGGTGATGGTGAGCCCGCCGGTCATTTTCCGCACCACGTCCTGGCTGGCGGGCGTAAGCGTGTTCCTTTTTGTTTCGGTGGCGTCGTAGTAGCTCATCATCACCGGGCGGGAAGTGATGTATCCCAGTGCGAGCGCAACGATCAGCGCGAGCGAATATTTTCCCCACACTGAGGCGAAGGAAGCATGCGCCCGGCTGGACTGCAGCCGCAGCACGGCAAAGCCGAGGAACAGCGATATGATGATGAGGAAATACAACACGTCTTCCGAACAGATCAGCCCCGCGATCATAGTACCGGCGCGGCCGGAAATGGACAGCCAGTAGGTGAGGTCGCGCACGAACTCGATGTCCTGCCATACTTTGCCCATATAGTTCAGCAGGCCCAGCAGCACGAGCGTGCCCAGCGCCGCCACTACCTGGTAACCGGTAAGGCACGACATAAAAAGCCCGATGGCCGAATACGCGCACATCAGCAGGTAAAGGACCAGCAGTCCTGAAAACGCTTCCTGCCAGCTAAAGTTGTCTATCTTCATTCCGCCCAGCACAACGTATACCAGCAAAATGCCGATCATCACGAGGCTGTACAGCATCATCGCAAAAAATTTCCCGGAAATGATCTGCGAAGAAGTAAGCGGCGAAGAATACAACAGCTTCACGGAGCCGCTGCTCAGCTCGCGGCTCATCAGCCCCATGGTGAGCAAAGGCATGTAGAGGTACAGGTAACCCTGCACGGCG
>JBQCFV010000053.1:0-4656 GCA_051958695.1 Chitinophaga sp.
CGCATCGGCATTTACGGCGGCAGCTATGGCGGCTTTATCACGCTCATGGCCATGTTCACCACACCCGATGAATTTGCTGCCGGCGCGGCGCTGCGTTCCGTTACGGACTGGGCGCATTACAATCATGGTTATACTTCCAACATCCTTAACCAGCCTTATACCGACAGCATCGCGTTCCGCCGCTCCTCCCCGATCTATTTCGCGGAAGGGCTGAAAGGGCATTTGCTGATGTGCCACGGCATGGTGGACACCAACGTGCATTTCCAGGACATCGTGCGGCTTTCGCAACGCCTTATCGAGCTGGGGAAGAACAATTGGGAGCTGGCCGTGTATCCCGTGGAAAATCATGGTTTCACCGAGCCTTCCAGCTGGACGGACGAGTATAAGCGTGTACTTAAATTGTTTAACAATGTGTTGTTGAAACAGTAGCATTAAACAGCCGGAAACCGCTTCATTGCCGGTTTCATCTCAAGGATATTTGCGGGGCCGCGCTTGCGGCCTCTTTTTTTATTTGCCGCAGAAGTCTTACTTTGAGCGCCTATTGTGAATTTTTAACCTTCAAAACCTTATTGTATCCATGTGTGGAATCGTAGCGTACATTGGTCAGCGTGAAGCATATCCCGTAGTTTTAAAAGGACTGAAACGCCTGGAATACCGCGGGTATGACAGTGCCGGCGTGGCATTGCTCAACGGCGGGAATCTCAAAGTATACAAGAAAAAAGGAAAAGTATCCGAGCTGGAAGAATTTGCGCTGGGCAAAGATCTGAAAAGCCATATCGCCATCGGCCACACCCGCTGGGCCACCCACGGCGAACCGAGCGACCGCAATGCGCACCCGCATCTCAGCGGCGACGGAAAGCTCGCGATGGTGCATAATGGCATCATTGAAAACTACGCGCAGCTCAAACAGGAGCTGGTCAACAAAGGCCATCAATTCACCAGCGACACCGATACCGAAGTGCTCATCCACTTCATACAGGAAATCAAAAAAAGCAACAGCTGCTCCACCGAAGAAGCCGTGCGCATCGCGCTAAAAAGAGTGGTGGGCGCATATGTGATCGTGATCATCGACGAAGACAGGCCCGATACGCTGATAGCCGCGCGCAAAGGCAGCCCGCTGGTGATCGGCGTGGGCAAAGGCGAACACTTCCTCGCATCCGACGCATCGCCGATCGTGGAGTACACGAAAGAAGTTGTGTATGTGAACGATTACGAGATCGCGATACTCCGTGCGGACGAGCTGATCCTGAAAAATATTTCCAACGAGATACAAACGCCTTACATTCAAAAGTTGGACATAGAGCTGGCCGCCATCGAAAAAGGCGGTTACGATCACTTTATGCTGAAGGAGGTGTTCGAGCAGCCGCAGACCATCTTTGACAGCCTGCGCGGCCGCCTCGATGCGAAAGCCGGCAAACTCACGCTGGGCGGCATCCGCGAGCACCTCGATTTGTTAAAGGAAGCGCGCCGCATCATCATCGTCGCTTGCGGCACCAGCTGGCATGCCGGGCTGGTGGCCGAATACATGATAGAAGAACTATGTCGCATACCCGTTGAAGTGGAATACGCCTCGGAATTCAGGTACCGCAACCCGGTGGTGGGCAAAGGCGATGTGATCATTGCCGTATCGCAGTCCGGCGAAACGGCGGACACGCTCGTGGCGATGGAAAGCGCGAAAGAAAAAGGCGCCATCATACTCGGCGTGTGCAACGTGGTGGGCTCGTCCATCGCCCGCCTGTCCAACGGCGGCGTGTACACCCACGCAGGGCCTGAGATCGGCGTGGCCAGCACCAAGGCGTTCACCGCGCAGCTGGCCGTGCTCAGCCTCATCGGCCTCAAAATAGCCGAAGCAAAAGGCACCATCACCACGCAGCGTTTCCAGCACCTGCTCGACGAGCTGAACGACGTGCCCGAAAAAGTGGCCGCCGCGCTGGAACTGAACGAACAGGTAAAAGCCGTTGCGGAAAAATATAAAGACGCGCGCGATTTCCTTTACCTCGGCCGCGGCTACAACTTCCCCATCGCGCTGGAAGGCGCGCTGAAGCTCAAAGAGATCAGCTACATCCACGCAGAAGGTTACCCCGCCGCAGAAATGAAGCACGGCCCTATTGCGCTGGTGGACGAAAACCTGCCCGTGGTGTTCGTAGCCACCAAAGACAGCTATTATGAAAAGATCGTGTCGAACATACAGGAGATCAAGGCGCGGAAAGGCAAAGTGATCGCCATTACCACCGAAGGCGACCAGGTGATCCCCGGCATGGCGGACGATGTGATCGTAGTGCCCGAAGCGGACGAGCTGGTGGCGCCGATCATTTCCGTGATACCGCTGCAGCTGCTGGCGTATCACATCGGCGTATCCAAAGGCTACGACGTGGACAAACCACGCAACCTCGCCAAGTCAGTAACCGTAGAATAGTATCCGTATGAACCATATAGAAAAAAGACCGCTCAGCCAGCTGGGTTACCAGTTCGTAGACGAGCGTTTCCTGCCCGCGGGCCGCAACGAATACTACCTGCGCGACCAGCAGCGGGGCAAAGAGGCCGTTCACCGCAAGCTCAAGGCCGGCGAGATCGAAACGCTGGTGCGGAACGACAATACCTCCGACGACTGGAACAATATTTTCGTCGACAACGACTTCGATCCCAACCTCGTGCAGCACTGCCACTTTTACGGCATGGTACGCATCGGCAAGCTGGAACCATATTTCCTCGAATTTCACAACCTGCGCCTGCCCGTCGGCCTGTACAACAGCACCATCGCTTCCTGCGACTTCGGCGACAACGTGGTGGTGCACAACGTGAATTTTCTTTCCCACTATATTATCGGCAACGAAGTGATCATCGCCAATGTGAACGAAATGGCGGTGACCGATCACGCTAAATTCGGCAACGGCATCGTAAAAGAAGGCGAGCTTGAAAATGTGCGCATCTGGCTGGAGCTTTGCAACGAGAACGGCGGCCGCAGCGTAATGCCTTTCGACGGCATGCTGCCCGGCGACGCCTGGCTCTGGACGCGCAACCGCACCGATCATGCCCTGATGGAGCAGTTCAAGAACTTCACCGAGAAACAGTTCGACCACCGGCGCGGTTATTACGGCATGGTAGGCGACCGCACCGTGATCAAGAACTGCAAGATCATCAAAGACGTCACCATCGGCACGGACGCTTATCTCAAAGGCGCCAACAAGCTCAAGAACCTCACCATCAACAGCGAAGCCGGCGCTCACACGCAGATCGGCGAAGGCTGCGAAATGGTGAACGGCATCATCGGTCTCGGCTGCCGCGTATTCTACGGCGTGAAGGCCGTGCGTTTCGTGATGGCCTCGCATTCGCAGCTCAAATACGGCGCACGACTCATCAACTCCTATCTTGGCAACAACGCTACCATTTCCTGCTGCGAAGTGCTGAACTCGCTGATATTTCCCGCGCACGAGCAGCATCATAACAATTCCTTTCTTTGCGCCTCGCTCATACAGGGGCAAAGCAATATGGCGGCGGGCGCCACCATCGGCAGCAATCATAATTCCCGCGGGGCGGACGGCGAGATCATTGCCGGGCGAGGCTTCTGGCCGGGGCTGAGCGTTACGCTGAAACATAATTCCATGTTCGCCTGCTTCACCCTCATCGCCAAAGGCAATTACATGAGCGAGCTGCATATCCCGTTCCCGTTCAGCCTCGTGGTAAATGACGAGCACGACGACTGCCTGCGCATCATGCCCGGCTACTGGTTCCTGCACAACATGTACGCGCTTGCGCGCAACTCGTGGAAGTATGTGGACCGTGATAAACGCACCGACAAAACGCAGCATATCGAATACGATTACCTCGCCCCCGATTCCGTGGAAGAGCTGCTGGACGCTATCGAGCTGATGGAACTCGCCGTGGGCAAGGCTTACCTGCATCAGAAAGACAAGGACAAAGCCGGAAAAAAATCCATCCAGCAAACCGGCAAAAAGCTGCTGCTGGAAGAGAACGCGAAAGTGGCGCGCATGGAAATACTTGGCGAGCAGATCGAAAATTCCAGCCGTAAAGTGGAGCTGCTGAAAGTGCACAAAGCCTATCCGCTCTTCCGCGAGCTGATCGTGCTGCATGCCGTAAAAAATCTGCTGCAGCAGGCCGCCGGGCTCAGCATACATTCGTTCCCCGCATTGCAGGCCTACCTGAAACAATGCAAACGCGGTCCCTGGCACAACGTAGGCGGGCAGCTTGTGAAACACGACGACCTCGAAGACCTGAAACAGCGCATCCGCAAAGGAAAGATCGGCAGCTGGCCGCAGCTGCACGACGCCTACCGCGCGCTCGGCGAAAAATACGACGAAGACAAACTGCAGCACGCGCTGGCCTGCCTGCTGCATCTGCACCAGCTCAGCGCCAAAGACCTTACTGCGGCGCAATTCAAAAAATTCCTCGACCAGTCCGTATACACATTCGGCAGTATTACCGAAGGCATTTATCATTCCCGCGAAAAGGATTACCTCAATCCGTTCCGCCAGATGACCTACGAAAACGAAGAAGAAATGGAAGCGGTGGTAGGCCGGCTGGAAGACAACAGCTTCATCCAGCAAACCATCGCGCAGCTGAAGACGTATAAAAAACAGGTAAAAGACCTCATCAAAAAGTGGGAGCTGTAATGGAAAAACAACGATGCGGCTGGAG
>JBQCFV010000054.1:0-7520 GCA_051958695.1 Chitinophaga sp.
GCTTTATTCGCAAATATCGTAACTTTGTCGGGATTTCAAGCAACGAATTTGCGGAAGTCGTTGAAAATAGGCCGCTAATAACAAGGATTAGAGCTTTTCCCGCCCTATCTTTGTACCCTGATTACGGAAAAATAAGGCAAAAATACGGTCATTTTCAGCATTTTAGACCCAATTAACTGATAGAGAAGTATATAAATATATGAGCGCAGAACAAGACATATTACAGGAACTGGCGGGCCGGGATTATGAGTTCGGATTCGAGACGCAGATCGAAATGGATATTGCGCCTCCCGGCTTGAATGAAGACATTATCCGCTTCATTTCCGCCAAAAAACAGGAGCCGGAATGGCTGCTGGAATGGCGGCTGAAAGGATTCCAGCTTTTCCAGAAACTGTCTATGCCCACCTGGCAGAACTTTAAGCTGCCGGAAGTGGACTTCCAGGGCGTTTCCTATTATGCCGCACCGAAGAATAAGGTTAAGTACAATAGTCTGGATGAAGTGGACCCCGAACTGCTCCGCACTTTCGAAAAGCTGGGCATCCCTCTCGAAGAGCAGAAAATGCTTTCCGGTGTAGCGGTAGACGCGGTTTTCGACAGTATTTCCGTGGCCACGACCTTTAAAAAGCAGCTCCACGAGCTGGGCATCATTTTCTGCTCCTTCGGCGAAGCCGTGCAGGAACATCCCGAGCTGGTAAAAAAATACCTCGGCACCGTGGTGCCCCAATCCGATAATATCTATGCCGCGCTGAACTCCGCCGTGTTTTCAGACGGTTCTTTCGTATACGTTCCAAAAGGCGTCCGCTGCCCGATGGAGCTTTCCACCTACTTCCGCATCAATGCCAAAAATACCGGCCAGTTCGAACGCACGCTCATCATCGCGGACGAAGGCAGCTACGTAAGCTACCTCGAAGGCTGCACCGCCCCGATGCGCGACGAGAACCAGCTGCATGCTGCAGTAGTGGAGCTCATTGCGCTGGACGACGCGGAGATCAAATACTCTACCGTGCAGAACTGGTACCCCGGCGATGCGGACGGCAAAGGCGGTATCTACAACTTCGTGACCAAACGCGGCATCTGCAAAGGGAAAAACTCCAAGATCAGCTGGACGCAGGTGGAAACCGGCTCCGCCATCACCTGGAAATATCCCGGCGTGATCCTGCAGGGCGACAATTCCATCGGCGAGTTTTATTCAGTGGCCGTTACGTCGAAAAGACAGGTGGCGGATACCGGTACCAAAATGGTGCACATCGGTAAAAACACCAAAAGCCGCATCATTTCAAAAGGTATTTCCGCCATTCACGGGCAGAACACCTATCGCGGCCTTGTAAAAGTAGGTCCCAACGCCACCAACGCGCGTAACTTCACGCAGTGCGATTCCCTGCTGATAGGCGACCGCTGCGGCGCGCATACTTTCCCCTACATCGAATCAAAGAACAACTCGGCGATGGTGGAACATGAGGCCACTACCTCCAAGATCGGGGAAGACCAGGTGTTTTACCTCAACCAACGGGGCATCGACAACGAACAGGCCGTGAACATGATCGTGAACGGATACGCAAAAGAAGTGCTTAACCAGCTTCCCATGGAGTTTGCCGTGGAAGCGCAAAAATTATTGTCCATCACGCTGGAAGGCAGTGTCGGATAACATAAACAAACAAAGAAATGCTCAATATCAAGAACCTGCATGCTGCAGTAGAAGGAAATGCTATTCTGAAAGGCATTAATCTGAATGTGAAAGCGGGCGAAGTACACGCCATCATGGGGCCCAACGGCTCCGGTAAAAGTTCCCTGGCCTCCGTACTGGCCGGGAGGGAAGCTTATGAAGTAACCGAAGGTTCCGTGGACTTCGACGGCAAAGACCTGCTGGACATGAGCCCCGAAGTTCGTGCCCGCGAAGGACTTTTCCTTGCCTTCCAGTACCCGGTGGAAATACCCGGCGTATCCAACATCAACTTCCTTAAAACAGCGGTGAACGAAGTGCGCGCTTATCACGGCCAGCCTCCCATGCAGGCCAAAGCGTTCCTCGACATGCTGAAGTCCAAGCAGAAGCTGATGGAGTTCGACGCCAACCTTATGAACCGCTCTTTGAACGAAGGTTTCTCCGGTGGTGAAAAGAAACGCAACGACGTTTTCCAGATGGCAATGCTGGAACCCAAGCTGGCGATCATGGACGAAACGGATTCCGGTCTTGACATCGACGCGCTCCGCATCGTGAGCGCCGGTGTGAACAAGCTCCGCAGCAAGGACAATGCGTTCATCATCATCACGCACTACCAGCGCCTGCTGGAATACATCGTTCCGGATTTTGTACATGTGCTCTACAACGGCCGTATCGTGAAATCAGGCACCAAGGAACTGGCGCTGGAACTGGAAGAAAAAGGATACGACTGGCTGAAAGAAGACATCCGTTTAGAAGAACCCGTACAATAAACCATGACCACTACTACGAGCAATACCAATATATCATTCGCCGAAACCATGCCGGCGCTTTTCACCGCTCAGTTCGGCAATGCCGGCTGGCCCGGCAGGAAGGAGGCCCTGGAACGTTTCCAGGCGCTCGGCGGCATCCCGACCGTAAAAACGGAAGACTGGAAATACACCAACGTAGTTCCTTTTTTCAAGAACGGTCTCAGCATCGCCCTGCCCGAAACGCCCGCCATCACCGCTGCGCAGCTCGAAGCCACCGGCCTGCTGCTGCCGGACACCTACCGCCTCGTGCTGGTGAACGGTGTGCTGCAGTCCGCGCTCAGCATATTGCCCCCGGCCACAAAGGCTACCGTGGCAAAGCTCAGCGAAGCCACCGCGCAGCCTGCTTACGCCCAATATTTTAATAAAAGCAAAAAGCTGGAAGAGCATCATTTTGCGCAGCTCAACACCGCGCTGTTCAACGACGGCCTTTTTATCGAAATAAAAGCGAAAGCGCAGCTGGAACAGCCCATTCACATCATCCACCTGTACCACAACAACGGCAACCTGCTCGTAAACCCGCGCCACCTCTGGGTTGCGCAGGAAGGTTCCGAAGCGAGGCTGATCGAGTCCGCCGCCGCTATCGATACCACCGGCACCGTACTGGTGAACAGCGTGGTGGAAGCGGTAGTGACCGAACGCGCGCAGCTCAGCCATTACCAGCTGCAAACCGGCGGCGCAGGGCTGCGTTTCATCAACCAGACCCTCGTGGAGCAGCTTGGCAAAAGTCTTTACAACAACTATACTTTCACCCTGTCGGAATCCGACCTGGTGCGTAATAACCTGAACATTTCCCTGGACGCCGAGCGTACCGAAACCCATCTCTACGGTTTCTACATCGCCGCAGGCACCCAGCTGGTAGACAACCACTCCTCCGTAGACCACCGCATGCCGCATTGCGAAAGCAACGAGCTGTACCGCGGCGTAATGATGGACAAGGCTACCGGCGTGTTCAACGGGAAGATCTTCGTGCACGAGGACGCACAAAAGACCAATGCTTTCCAGCAGAACAACAACCTGGTGATCTCCCCCGAAGCCGCTATTTATACCAAACCGCAGCTGGAGATCTATGCCGACGACGTGAAGTGCAGTCACGGCACCACCATCGGGCAGGTGAGCGAGGACGCGCTGTTCTACCTCAAAGCCCGCGGCATCGGCGACGCCGAAGCCCGCAACATGCTCGTGAAAGCTTTCGCTTTCGACGTTACCGCCCAGGTTAAAATTCCGGCCGTGCGCAAACAGGTGGAGCAGATCGTTTCCAGGTACCTGTCTGTTGCGACCAACAACTAAAAACGGAATAACATGGAGACCACAACAGCCGAACATATCATCTGGCAGGAAGCAGACCTGATCCGGAACGAGTTTCCCATCCTGAAGCAAACGGTGAACGGCCGCCCGCTCGTGTACCTGGACAACGGGGCCACCACGCAGAAGCCCGTATCCGTGATACGCTCCATGCAGGAGTATTACACCACCTACAACAGCAATGTGCACCGTGGTGTACATACCCTCAGTCAGCAGGCAACCGCCGCTTACGAAGCAGCCCGCCACCAGGTGGCCGCTTTTATCGGTGCACATCATCATGAAGTGGTGTTCACCAAAGGCACTACGGACGGCATCAATCTCGTGGCCAACGGTTTCCGCAAAGATATCCTGAAGGAAGGGGACGAAGTGATCATCTCCGCCATGGAGCATCACTCCAATATCGTTCCCTGGCAGCTGGCCTGCGAAGAAAAGAACGCGAAGCTGAAAGTTGTTCCCATCAATGATAAAGGAGAGCTGGAAATGGACGTGTTCCGCTCCATGCTTAACCCCCGCGTGAAGATCGTGGCCATTACATGGGTGAGCAACACCATGGGCACCGTGAACCCCGTGAAAGAGATCATTTCTCTTGCGCACGAACAGGGCATCCCCGTATTGCTCGACGCCGCGCAGGCGGCCGCGCATATTCCCATCCGCGTGCATGAACTGGACGTAGACTTCCTCGCGCTTTCAGGCCACAAGCTGTTCGGCCCCACGGGCATCGGCATCCTGTACGGCAAGGAAAGCTGGCTGGACAAGCTGCCTCCTTACCAGGGCGGCGGCGATATGATCAAACACGTAACATTCGAAAAAACGACCTATAACGAACCGCCGCTGAAGTTCGAAGCCGGTACGCCCGCCATCTGCGAGGCTATCGGCCTGGGAGCCGCCGTGGCATGGGCCGGCAAGCTGGGCATCCACCGCATCAACGCGTACGAGCACCAGCTGACCGAATATGCCGTGAATGCGCTCAAAGCCATACCCGGCTTGCGTTTCATTGGCGAAGCCAAAGAGCGCAGCGGCGCCATCTCGTTCCTCGTGGGCGATGCGCACCCCTCCGACGTAGGCGTGCTGCTCGATCAGCAGGGCATCGCCGTACGCACCGGCCACCACTGCACGCAGCCGCTCTGCGATCTGTTCGGCATCCCCGGCACCGTACGCGCCTCGCTGGCAGTGTACAACAATACGGAAGACATCGACCGTCTCGTGGAAGGTGTGCAGAAAGCCGTAACTTTGCTGGGTTAATCAAAACCAAAGGATGATGACTATCAAAGAGCAACAGGACAGGATCATAGAAGATTTCGAGGTGTTTGGCGACTGGATGGAGAAGTACGAATACATCATTCAGCTGGGGAAAGACCTCCCGCTCATCGATCCGAAATACAAAACAGACGATAACCTCATCCGCGGCTGCCAGAGCAAGGTTTGGCTGCATGCGGAACTGGAGGACGGCAAGCTGGTATTCTCGGCGGACAGCGATGCCGTGATCACCAAAGGACTGGTTGGCCTCGTGATACAGGTACTCAGCGGTCACACGCCAAAAGACATCGCCGAAGCGGACATCTATTTCATCGACGCCATCGGCCTCACCAGCCACCTTTCCCCCACACGTTCCAACGGCCTGCTGAGCATGCTCAAGCAGATCAAGATGTACGCCATCGGTTACCAGGCCAAATCAAACCAAAACTGACCAACAATCGAAACAACGCTCAGAGACCAGGTAGAAGAAACGCTCCGCACCGTATACGACCCGGAGATACCCGTAAACATCTATGACCTCGGCCTCGTATATAAAATAGAAATAGCGGAAGAAGGAAAAGTGCTCGTGATCATGACCCTCACCGCCCCCGGATGTCCCGTAGCCGGCAGCATCATGGAAGAAGTGAACAACAAGGTATCCGCCATCCCCGGCGTAAGCAGCGCGGACGTCCGGCTCACCTTCGACCCGCCATGGACGAAAGACATGATGAGCGAAGAAGCAAAGCTGGAATTAGGATTTTTATAATACACAACGAAGACGCTGCGAACAGGCGTCTTTTTTATTTTAAAGCCATGGCAGAAGACCTCAGCATCATCAAAGGAAACAAGGAAGAACAATATCAGTCGCTGCTCCCGCAGATCAAAGCGCTCATCGACGGTGAGCCGGACCAGGTGGCGAACCTCGCCAATATCGCCGCGGCGCTCAAAGAGCAGTTCGGCTGGTTCTGGACGGGGTTTTATCTCGTAAAAGGAGAGGAGCTGGTGCTCGGCCCGTTCCAGGGCCCGGTAGCCTGCACGCGCATCCGCAAAGGCAGGGGTGTTTGCGGTACGAGCTGGCAGCAGGCCGCCACCCTCATTGTGCCGGACGTGGAAAAATTCCCCGGTCACATCGCCTGCAGCAGCCTTTCCCGCTCGGAGATCGTAGTGCCGATGATCAGGAACGGCGAAGTGTTCGGCGTATTGGACGTTGACAGCGCCGAGCTGAACGAATTTGACAGAACCGATCAGAAATACCTCGAAGAAATTGTGAGCTGGATCGGATAACCGCTTAAAAATTCCTGCTATGAAGTATCTACTGTTTCCCCTGATCGCCGGCTGCATAAGTCTTTCCGCCGCCGCACAAAACACCGTCTACAACAAAGCCCTGGCCGACAGTCTGGGCGCCGACCAGTACGGCATGAAAATGTACCAGCTGGTGATCCTCAAAACCGGCAGCAATCAGCTCACCGACAAAGAAAAGATCAGCGAACTGTTCCGCGGTCATATGAGCAACATGGAGCGGATGGTAAAAGACGGCAAGCTGGCCGTGGCCGGCCCTTTCGGCAAAAACGACAAGCAGTACCGCGGCATTTTTATCCTGTCGGTGAAAACGAAGGAAGAGGCTGAAGCGCTGCTGCAAACGGATCCCGCCGTGCAATCGAAAATGCTGGAGGCGGAGATTTACCCCTGGTATGGGTCTGCTGCGTTGCCGAAGTATTTGGAGTATCATTCGCAGATTGTGGTGGAGAAGCCCTGATCTGTTTGAGACGCTTCGACCTGATAGCAAAAAAGAACCCGCGATCCCTGTCGCGGGCTTTCCAATCAACCACAAAAAATGCCGGTGCTTGAAGCAGCCGGTATCAATATCTCATCAAAGTCGCTATGGTAGCGCCATCCGGCATATATTCCTTTTCCGTCGCAAATACCGCTGCCACGGTCTGCAATGCTTTCGATACGGCAGCGTTCAACATGCAGGCGTCATCGTTCTGGCGTTCTTCGCTTAAGGTAAGACGGTTGTCTTGCTCGTTGAAAGCACCCCACAACAAACAGTCCTTCTCTACGTACACGATCTCTGCTTTGGCGTAAAAACAGGCGGAGATCACATCTTCCGGCGAGGCAGACGTAAGGCCGGTTGCTTTGCCCTTGGGTGGAATAAAATTCCCGTCTCTGCTCTTTGCCATAGTGAAAAGGTTTTGTTTTAATGAAAGGAACACAAACACCGTACCCATGGAAATGGCCGTATGATTTGGAGGAACGGCCGTAACGCTCTATCTTGAAATGGTATTTGTTAATCTGCTGCCCGGGCAGCTAAAATATATCTCTATACACATGAAAAAGCTGATTATCCTTCTTTTCTGGGTTTGCCCACTGTTGACTTTTGCCCAAAGCTCAACACTATTCCAATCAGTTTTAGTGAACGTGAATTGACCCCTCCAGAGGCTCAAACCGCAGTCGATATCCCCAATCACCACGCCCGGCTCATCATACAATCTGCTGGGCTTTGGTTGCATTGG
>JBQCFV010000055.1:0-5424 GCA_051958695.1 Chitinophaga sp.
GATTCGGCAAAACAAGCGAACAAATACAGCAGAATGAAGAAATTGTTTCCTAAAAGCCTACTGGCCGTAGTTTTATGTTGCAGCGCGGGTATGACCGTACGTGCCCAGCAGCGGGATACCCTGCCCCCCGGAAGGCCGTCGGCGGATATCACGCCGTTTACCCTCAGCAACCCGCAGCAATTCGAAATAGCCGACATTGCCGTAACCGGTACAGAATTTCTCGATAAATCATTACTGCTCTCCCTTTCCGGCCTCGCCGTAGGCGACAAGGTGGTACTGCCCGGCGACCACTTCGCCAAAGCCATCCAGAACCTCTGGGGCCAGCGTCTCTTTTCCAACATCGCTATCTACATCACCAAAATAGAAGGCAACAAAATATGGCTGGAGATCGAGCTCGTGGAAAAACCGCGAATGTCCAGCTTCACGTTCAAAGGCGTGAAAAAGACCGAAGGCGAAGATTTCGTGACCAAGGCGGGCCTCCGCAAAGGCAGCGTGGTAACGGACGCGCTTGAGCAGAACACCCTCGCCGTGGTGAAAAAACATTACGCCGAAAAAGGCTACCGCAACGTAACGGTGCGCATGGAGGTGAAAAAAGACCCGCCGCCCGCCATCAACTCCGCTTCGGTGATCTTTTGGGTGGACAAGGGGCATAAGGTGAAAGTGAACGACATCCACATGGTAGGCAACTACGCGTTGGCCGACAATGTGCTGAAGAAAAAGATGAAAGACCCCAAGGAAACGCCCCGCTTCACCCTGCACCCCGAAATGGCGGACGCCTGGGTGGACAGCATGGCCACCACGGAAGATTACTGGCAGACCATGAGCTTCCTTTCCGCCACCCGCACTTTGCAGAAGCTCAATCCCTATTTCCGCCCGAACATATTCGCCAACGCCAAGTTCAACGAAGTAAAGTACGAGGAAGGCAAGACGAAGCTCATCGAATATTACAACTCCAAGGGTTTCCGCGACATGCAGATCGTGGAAGATACGCTCTACAACTCCGCCAAAGGCAACCTCAACATCGAGCTGAGGGTGGAAGAAGGCAGGAAATATTATTTCGGCAACATCACCTGGAGAGGCAACACCGTTTATACGGACACCGTGCTGAGCCGCGGCCTTGGCATCAAAAAAGGCGACGTGTACAACCTCGAGCTGCTGAACAAGCGCCTGGGCAACCCTCCCGGTCCTGAAGGCGGCGACATCGGTTCGCTGTACATGGACGACGGTTATCTTTTTTTCCAGGTGGAGCCGGTGGAGATCGGCATCCGCGGCGATACCATCGACTACGAGATCCGCATACAGGAAGGCCCGCAGGCAACGATCAAGAACATACGCATCGCAGGTAACGAAAAAACGAACGAGCACGTAGTGCGCCGCGAGCTGAGAACGCTGCCCGGCGAATGGTTCAGCCGCCAGAACATTATCAGGTCGCAGCGCGAGATCTCGCAGCTCGGCTTCTTCAACCCCGAGACCATCGGCATCAACCCAGTGCCCGACATGCAGGAAGGCACGGTGGACATCGACTATAAAGTGGAAGAACGCGCGAACGACCAGCTGGAGCTGTCCGCAGGCTGGGGCGGGTATATCGGCCTCACCGGTACCCTCGGCGTAACGTTCAACAACTTCTCGCTCCGCAACATCTTCCGTAAAGAGACCTGGGACCCGCTGCCCAGCGGCGACGGCCAGAAGCTGAGCGTAAGGATATCTTCCAACGGTAAAGCTTACCGCTCTTACAACTTCTCCTTCACCGAGCCCTGGCTTGGCGGCAAAAAAAGGAACCCGTTCTCCGTAAGCTTCTACAGCACTTACCAGAACCCGAACGCTTTCGCGGAATATTACAACCAGCCGGTACCCAATCCCGGCGCGTATTTCAGGGTGCTCGGCGGTTCTGTTTCGCTCGGCAAGCAGCTGCGCTGGCCGGATGACTTCTTCTCGCTGATGTACACCGTCAACTACCAGCGCTACAAGCTGAAAGACTTCAACTACTTCGGCCTGGCCGGTTTCGAAAGCGGCGTGGCGAACAACCTGAGCTTAAGGCTTACGCTGGCGCGCTCTTCGGTAGACCAGCAGATATTCCCCCGCAGCGGTTCCAGCTTTATGCTGTACGGGCAATTCACGCCGCCTTATTCCGTTCTTAACCCTGACAAGGATTACAAGAGCCAGACGATACAGGAACAGTTCAAGTTCATCGAATACCAGAAATACCGCCTGAACGCCGAATGGTACGTACCGCTGAGCCGCCCCACCGGCAGCGACCACAAATCGCTGGTGCTGAAAGTGGCCGCCAAATTCGGTTACCTCGGCCGTTACAATAACCGCACAACGCTGTCTCCCTTCGGCCGTTTCGAGCTGGGCGGCGACGGTCTGAGCAACTTCGCGGTATACGACAGGGACATCATTTCCCAGCGCGGCTACCCGGTGTATTACACTTCCAACCCGAAGCTGAACCCTGAAAGCAGCGGTCCGCCGGCAGGGTATGCAGGCTTCACCATGTTCAACAAATACACGGTTGAGCTGCGTTATCCCTTCAGCCTGAACCCGAGCTCGACAATTTTCGGCCTGGTGTTCCTCGAAGCGGCGAACGGTTACAGGGATTTCAAGGAATACGATCCGTTCAGGCTGAGACGCTCCGTGGGTGTGGGCGCAAGGTTCTACCTGCCGATGTTCGGCCTGCTCGGTTTCGACTATGGCATAGGATTGGATAGGATAAGGCCCGGGGGAGGTCTGAAAGACGCAGCGAAATTCACCTTCATGCTCGGCTTTGAACCGGAATAAAATATTTAGTATATATTGCGAAACCTGAAAACGCAGGGTTCACATCTGACCAACAAAAACAAGTACATGAAAAAATTATTCATTACCGCGGCTTTAGTTCTTGGCACCGTTTTCGGCGCCCTGGCGCAGCGTTATTGCGTGATCGATACCAAGTACATCCTGGAAAGCATTCCCGACTATAAAGAAGCGCAGAAGAAGCTGGACGCCGTGGCCGAACAATGGCAGAAAGAGATCGACGCGAAATTCCAGGAAGTGGACAAGATGTACAAGTCTTACCAGGCCGAACAGGTAATGCTCACCGACGATCTGAAACGCAAGCGCGAGGACGAGATCATAGCAAAGGAGAAAGAAGCGAAAGACCTCCAGAAACAACGTTTTGGTTACGAAGGCGATCTTTTCAAAAAAAGGGAAGAGCTGGTAAAACCGATCCAGGATAAAATTTACAACGCGGTGCAAAAGCTGGCCGCCAGCAGGATGTACGATTTCGTGCTGGACAAGTCAGGCGGCATCACCGTTATTTTTTCCGACCCGAAGCTGGACAAAAGCGAGGAAATATTGGCATCCCTGGGGGTGAAGAAATAATCCTTATACTTTGACCTATAACTATTTTAAATTTCTTTTAAACTCAGAACAACATCATCATGAAGAAGTATTTAATTATTGCAATTGTCGCGTTTACCGGATTCTGCAGTGTGGAGGCCAGCGCGCAAGCCAAAATCGCGCACATCAACGCGCAGGCACTGATCGAGGCCATGCCGGAAACAAAAAAAGCCCAGTCTGACATCGAAACCTTTGCCGCTACCCTGGAAAAGGAAAGCAGCAACCTGGTTGCAGAATATAACAAAAAGATGCAGGATTTCGAGAAATCCTCCGCTACCGACAGCGAAACGATGAAGCAGGTAAAGGTGAAAGAGATCCAGGAAGCGCAGAAACGCATCCAGGACTATGAATCCATCGCCCGCGAAAAGATCGGCCAGAAACAGAACGAGCTGCTGAAACCCGTGTACGACAAGGCGCGTAAAGCCATCGAAGACGTGGCCAAGGAAAAAGGCTATGCTTACGTGATCGACAGCTCCAGCGGTTCCCTGCTGGTATCTCCCGCTGGCGACGACATCCTGGCGGCGGTAAAAACCAAGCTGGGCGTGCCTGCTACGGCTCCCGCAGCTGCCAAATAAAACGCAACTAACTGGTTTATAACGGCTCCCGGTGCTATCCGGGAGCTTTTTTTATAGGGCCGGTACTTTTTTTAACGCATCTCTTTTCATTTTTAATTATTTACGCTACCTTTGCCTTCCGTTTGAAACGGGGCTGATCCCAGTCTGCCTTCTCAAAAACGGGAATGGTAACAAGTTTTAAGTACAAGGAAAAAAATAAAGCATAATGAAACGTACTTTTCAACCGCATAACAGACGCAGAAAGAGCGTACACGGTTTCAGAAAGAGAATGGAAACTGCCAACGGACGTAAAGTATTGGCATCCCGCAGAGCCAAGGGCAGGAAAAAACTGACCGTATCTGACGAGAGCAAGCTGAAATAATCTGCTATAAACTCATATTGCCATAAAAACTTATTCTTTTAACAAGGAGGAAAAGTGAAAGAGCAGGAAAATGATTGAAACGCTGTTTCGGGAAGGAAAAGCGTTTTCTGTTTTCCCCTACCGCGTGATCTATATGCCCGCACGCCTGCAAACGGACAAATACCCGGTTCAGGCGGGCTTCAGCGTATCGTCGCGCAGATTCCCCCATGCGGTGG
This sequence comes from Chitinophaga sp., assembly GCA_051958695.1. GTDB lineage: Bacteria > Bacteroidota > Bacteroidia > Chitinophagales > Chitinophagaceae > Chitinophaga. The sequence goes on from JBQCFV010000055.1 coordinate 4,527, forward strand.
ACCGTAACCGCCTGAAAAGGCTGGGCCGCGAAGCCTACCGTCTTCAGAAACAACCCTTCCACGAGGCGCTCCGCCAGCACGGCCTTCAGCTCGCCGTATTTTTCGTGTACACCGATAAAAAAATCGCTGATTTCGATACCCTTCACCGCAAATTTTCGGTAATTTTAGAGAAACTGACCAGGGAAGCCGTAAACAAATAATTCGGGTGAAAGCGGGAGGTTGAATGTAACGTGCGGATGAAAGCGTGCTTCCATCCGGCTAATGAAAAGACAAACGTGCTCGGATGAAACCTGATGTTGGAATACACCGTAATGAAATAACAGAGGTTCCATCCGACTAAGAAACGACAAATGTGATCGGATGAAAGCGTGCTTCCATCCGCCCAATGAAAAGACAAATACGTGCGGATGAAACGATTGATGCAATTACTCAGTCTCCCATTCATTATACTCATCAAATTCTACCAATGGTGCATCAGCCCATGGCTGGGTTCGCGGTGCAGGTACACGCCTACCTGCTCCCAATACGGCCTGGAAGCATTTAAAAAACACGGCCCCTTCAAAGGCGGCTGGCTCACCATCAAACGCATCCTGAGCTGCCACCCCTGGGGCGGCCACGGTTACGACCCGGTGCCCTGAACCATATCCCTCCATCTTAATCCATCTTTATGCGGATTTCCAAAAAGATCATACTGTTTTCGCTGCTGGGCCTCGGCCTCGTGTTCACCGCCTTCCGCGACAACGATAAATATTTCCAGATCGCCAAGAACCTGGACATATTCTCCGCTTTCTACCGCGAGCTGAACACGTATTACGTGGAAGAGCTGCCGCCTGAAAAGCTCATGCAGCGCGGCATCGAGGCCATGCTCGAAGAAACGGACCCTTACACCGACTTCGTG
>JBQCFV010000056.1:0-4588 GCA_051958695.1 Chitinophaga sp.
CATGGCGGAGCAGGGCGCGCAGATCATATTCGTGCCTTTCCTGACGGACACGCAGAACGGTTACAACCGCGTGCGTTTCTGCGCGCAGGCAAGAGCCGTCGAAAACGAATGTTACGTGGCCATCGCCGGCTGCGTGGGCAACCTGCCCCGCGTGACCAACATGGACCTGCAATACGCGCAAAGCGCCGTGCTTACGCCGTCCGATTTTGCGTTCCCCGTTACCGGCATCAAAGCGGACGCTACGCCCAACACGGAAATGATCGTGATCGCCGATGTGGACCTCGTGCTGCTGAAAGAGCTGCATGCGTTCGGAAGCGTGCAGAACCTGAAAGACCTCCGCAAAGATCTCTACGAAGTAAAGACGAAGAAAAAATAGACCATGCATCAACACAACATCAACCTTGCGCTGCAAATACTGCCGCAGGTTCCCTCAGACCAGGTATACGCCGTGGTGGACGAAGCCATCGCCGTCATACAGCAATCCGGCGTGAAATACCGCGTTTGCCCCTTCGAAACCGTAATGGAAGGCCCGTACGACCAATTGATGGACATCGTGAAACGTACGCAGGAAGTATGTTTCAAAGCAGGAGCGGGGCAGCTGCTCGTGTATATCAAGATACAGAATAACTCCGCCGGGCCGGTTACGATCGAAGATAAGACGGGGAAATATGACGGGTGACGGTGTACAAACTTAAACAAGAACGGGCTGCATCGGTCACCGATACAGCCCGTTCCCGTTTATTAGAATATCGATCACCCAAACACCCCGCCAAACACCAAATAAGCCACACCCAGCGTCACAAGGATATTAAACGCCTGCGCCACGATGAAAGCCATGGCCGGGCGGCCGTTCTCCATTTTGAAAATATCGATGAACTTCGTTTCCAGGCCGATGCAGGCAAAAGCTACCGCGAAGAAACAGGTCTGCAGGTCTTTGATGCTGCCTTTTATGTCCGTCACTAACGTCGGCGGCAGTACGAAAGAGAACAGCAGCGATACCAGGATGAACCCGAGCACGAATTTCGGGAAACGGTCCCAGATGGTGCGCAGGCCGGGTTTCGGCTGGTTGGTCTCTTTTTTGGAATACGTCCACCAGATGGAGATAAAGAACGCGGCGAGGCCCAGCAGCACGTTCTGCGAGAACTTCACCAGCGTCGCGTATTTCAGCGCTTCTTCGCCGAGCATGGTGCCCGCGGCCACTACCGCGCCGGAAGTATCGATGGTGCCGCCCAGCCAGGCGCCGGCCACTTCGGGCGGCATGTTCATCCAGCGGGCAATGTAAGGCATAAAGATCATCATGGGAATAGCCACGATGAGCACCAGCGATATCACGTGCGAAAGTTTTTTATTGTCCCCCTCGATGGCCCCCGATGTGGCGATGGCGGCCGATACGCCGCAGATGGACACGGCGCTGGAGATCATCATCCTGAACTCGTCGTCCAGCTTGAATTTTTTACACAACCAGAACGTGGTATACCATACGGTGAACACCACCACAACGGATTGCAGCACGCCCAGCCCGCCGCCTGTCATCAGCTCCTGGAAGATGATGCGCGAGCCCAGCAGCACGAGGCCTATTTTGATAAAAAGTTCGGTTTGCAGCACGGGCAGCATCCACTTCGGCACGCCCAGCACGTTGCTGATAAAAAGGCCGAGCAGCAGGCTGAATAATACGATCTCTATGCCCAGGTCCTTCACGGTCGCATTGCCGGTAAACACCTGCGCGAACATGGAAATGGCCATCACGGCCAGCAGGCCGGTCACTAATTGAGAAGTTGCTTTTTTCCCGCCCAGCAGGAACGCGATCACCAGGCCGCCCAGCACCCAGAGGTAAAGGCTGCCCATATTTGCAAGGTTGGAAACGTCGGTCAGCCGCGCGGAGAGGGTATCCCAGCTGTTCCAGTTGAATTTCGGCATAGCGGGGCGCAGGCCCAGGCAAACGAGAAAAATGGCGGCAAACGCAAGGATCACGGAGATCCAGTCTTCATGCAGTACTTTTTTTTGAGTAGTCATCAGTTTTAAAGGTTAATGAAAGAAAATATACCCGATGATGATAGCGGCGACGATTCCGACGACGTCCGCGATCAGGCCGCAGGTTAGTGCATAACGTGTTTTTTTGATATTCACCGAGCCGAAATAAACGGCGAGGATATAAAAGGTGGTTTCGGTGGAACCCTGCAGGATGCAGGCCAGGCGGCCTACGAAGGAATCGGGGCCATAGTTTTCCGGCAGCATCAGCTCGGCCATGATGGCCCTGGCGCCGCCGCCGCTGAAGATCTTCATGATGCCCACGGGAAGGGCGGGCACAAAATCGGTGTTGAAGCCCAGCCAGGCAAAGAAAGCGCCGATGCCGTTGTTGATGAAGTCCATGCAGCCGGTGGCGCGGAACACGGAGATACCGACGATGATGGCCACGAGATAAGGGATGATCATCACGACGGTGGTGAACCCTTCCTTGGCGCCGTCGATGAACGCTTCGTACACGTTGATCTTCTTTTTCATGCCGAGCAGCAGGAAGGAAACGATCACGGTAAATATAAGCAAACCGCCTACCATGGCGGTGTTGGTGGCAATTTCCTGCGGCGCCATGTTTTTCATCCAGCTGTAAAAGCCATACAGGATGAGCAAAAAGCCGCCTACAAAAACGAGCACCGGCAGGCGGAACAGGTTGATGCGCTGGTAAAGCGCCACGGCGATCATCCCGGAAATGAAGGATATAAAAGTGCCGATCATGGTGGGGATGAAAATGTCCGCCGGGTTGGCGGAACCGGCCGCGAGACGCAGCGCCATTACGGAGGTGGGGATGAGAGTGATGCCCGCGGTATTAAGCACCAGGAACATGATCTGCGCATTGGTGGCGGTGTCTTTCTCAGGGTTCAGGTCCTGCAGCTCTTTCATGGCCTTGAGGCCCATGGGCGTGGCCGCATTGTCCAGCCCAAGGGCGTTGGCGGAGAAATTCAGCACGATGCTGCCCATGGCGGGGTCTTTTTTCGGGATGCCGGGAAAGAGTTTGGAGAACAAAGGGTTCACAAACCGCGCAAACGACTCGATCATGCCGGCCCTTTCACCCACTTTCATAATACCCAGCCAGAAGGTCATGGTGCCGGTGAGACCAATGGCCAGCTCGGCGCTGCTTTTGCCGCTTTCGAACAGGCTGGTCACCATCGTGCCGAAGATCTCCGTATTCCCGAAAAATAACAGTTGTACCAGCGCTACCACGAAGGAGATCGCAAAGAACCCGATCCAGACATAGTTTAAAGCCATAAATGCGTGTTGATTAGAATGATGGGACAAAATACACAATTCGGCTCATCAATAAAGAAAAATTCTTACCTGTAATTCATTCTAAACATTCATCATCCGTCATTCCTGTTTTCACCATACTTTCATTATCTTTGCGCAAATTTTTGAGAAAATGGCTTTGCAAGCAGGAATTGTAGGATTGCCCAACGTAGGAAAGTCCACTTTGTTTAACGCGGTTTCCAACAGCGCGAAAGCGGAAGCGAGCAACTACCGCTTTTGTACGATAGAACCGAACATAGGCTTGGTGGATGTGCCGGACGAACGTATCGCCAAGCTCGAAGAGCTGGTGAAGCCCAACCGTACCGTGCCCACCACTATCGAGTTCGTAGACATTGCCGGCCTCGTAAAAGGCGCCAGCAAAGGCGACGGCCTGGGTAACAAGTTCCTCGCCAATATCCGCGAGGTAGACGCTATCGTGCACGTGATCCGCTGTTTCGAGGACGAAAATATCCTCCGCGACGAAGGCGACATCAACCCCGTGAGCGACAAAGAGATCATCGATACGGAACTGCAGCTGAAAGACCTGGAAAGCGTGGAGAAAAAGATCGCCCGCACCGAAAAAATGGCCAACACCGGCGGCGATCCCAAAGCCAAAGCAGAGTTTGAAGTGCTGAAACGCTGCAAGGACCATCTCGAAAAAGGAAAGAATATCCGCGAGCTGAACCTTGCCAAAGAAGAAGAGCCCGCCATTGCCGACCTCTTCCTGCTCACCGCCAAACCCGTGCTGTACGTAGCGAACGTGGACGAAGCGTCGCTGCTTACCGGCAATAACTATTCGCAAGCGCTGGAAGAAGCCGTGAAAGCGGAAAACGCGCAGGTGATCGTCATGAACAACACGATCGAAGCGCAGATATCCGAGCTGGAAGACCCCGCGGACAAAGAAATGTTCTTCTCCGAATATGGTTTGACCGAGCCGGGCCTCAACCGCCTGATCCGCTCCGCTTACAAGCTGCTCAACCTGATCACCTACTTTACCGCGGGTGTGCAGGAAGTGCGTGCCTGGACGATCCACCGCGGCTGGAAAGCCCCGCAGGCCGCCAGCGTTATTCACACCGACTTTGAAAAAGGATTTATCAAAGCCGAGGTGATTTCTTACGACGATTTTGTAAAATACGGTTCCGAAGCGGCGGCCCGCGAGGCCGGTCGCCTGCGCATCGAAGGAAAAGAATACGTGGTGAAGGACGGCGACGTGATGCACTTCCGCTTTAACGTGTAAGACAAATATTTTCATTTTCAAAAGCTCAATCAAACTGTTTGGTTGAGCTTTTGTTTTTTATGTAGCCGG
>JBQCFV010000057.1:0-2905 GCA_051958695.1 Chitinophaga sp.
GACGAGTTCCGCTACCAGGGCTTCTCCGGCCTCGTGCAGCAAAAAACCGGTCTCATCCTCGACGCCTACTTTTCCGCCAGTAAAATATCCTGGATACTCGATCATGTGCCCGATGCGCGCATCCGCGCGGAGCAGGGCCGTCTCGCTTTCGGCACCATCGACGCGTGGCTCATATGGAAGCTCACCTCCGGGAAAACGCATGTGAGCGATCTCACCAACGCCTCGCGCACCATGCTGTTCAACATCCACACGCTGGAATGGGACCAGGAGCTGCTGCGGCTTTTTAACATACCGCATCAATTATTGCCCGCCATTTGCAGCAACAGCGAAGTGATCGCGCACACTGCGCCGGGCATACTGGAAGCAGGCATTCCCATCGCGGGTGTGGCGGGCGACCAGCAGGCCGCGCTGTTCGGCCAGATGTGCCTGGAACCGGGCATGGTAAAGAATACTTACGGAAGCGGCTGTTTTGCGCTGATGAACACCGGCACGAAACCCGTTGCCTCCGACCATCACCTGCTCACCACCATCGCCTGGCGCATCGGGGAGAACGTGACGTACGCGCTGGAAGGCAGCGTATTCGGCGGCAGCTCGGTGTTCCGGTGGATCAGGGACGGGTTGGGGCTGATAGAGTCCACCGCCGAAGTGGAAGCGCTGGCGCAAACCGAGCCGGACAACGGCGGGGTATTGTTCGTGCCTTCCTTGTCGGGCCTCGGCACCCCGCATTGGGACCCTTACGCGCGGGGCATGATCATCGGTATCACGAGAGGCACGTCCAGCGGGCATATTGCGCGCGCCGCGCTGGAAGGCGTGGCCCTCGGCATCGCCGATGCGCTCGACGCGATGGAGAAAGACAGCGGCCGGGCCATCACCGAACTGCGTGTGGACGGCACTTCCGCGACTTACGACTTTTTTATGCAGATGCAGACCGACATCCTGCAATACCCCGTGATGCGGCCAAAGGTAATGCCCGCCAGCGCCACGGGAGCGGCCTATCTGGCCGGTCTTGCCACCGGCTTCTGGACGCTGCAGGAGATACGGGAACAATATACCATCGCCCGGGTGTTCAGCCCGGAAATACCCGCGGACAGCAAGCTGCGGGAGAAATGGCAGAAAGCGATCGCGCGGGTGAAGAACTGGGATTTGTAGGCCCATCTTCACATAAGTTGTTATCGCCCGGTGAAATCGGGATTTGTAGGCCATATGCCCGCAAACGTTCACTGACGGATGGAGAATCCGGTTTGCAGAGAGATTGCGGCCCCGCTGCGCTTCCGCGGCACGGATTCACCGCCCGGGGCATACATATGACCACCCAAAGCATACATATTATTAAGAGGCGGAAGGGAAACCCCCTTTCGCCTTTTGTTTTCTTTCACATTCTTTCGATTTTTTCGAAAATTGTTTAAATTACTTTCAGATTCCGTCATAATGTTATAACTTACCGCCAATACTGCCATCCGATGTTATTTTCATAACCTTTTAATATACAGGAACTATGAGCTGTAACACCAATTTCTCCCGAACCTTCCGCACTTTCGGGTAAAATTGTCAGTATCGGATTGCGATGTATATTGTATAATAATGCCTTTGAACACAACGAGAAAATGAACCGTACAGAACAATTGTCCAGGATCGAAAACGAGGAGTGGGACGTAGTAGTGATAGGAGGAGGGGCCACGGGGCTGGGCGCCGCGCTGGAAGCTACGACCCGGGGATACAAAACACTGCTGCTCGAACAATCCGATTTTGCAAAATCTACTTCCAGTAAAGCAACCAAGCTACTCCATGGCGGCGTCCGTTACCTGGCGCAGGGCGATGTGGCCCTCGTAAGGGAAGCCAGCATCGAACGCGGGCTGCTGCTGCAAAACGCCAAACACCTCGCCAAGAACCTGTCGTTTGTAATTCCCGCCTACAGCTGGTGGGACGGCATTTTTTATACCGTGGGCCTCAAAGTGTACGACTGGATGGCCGGGCGCCTCAGCCTCGGCAGCTCCGTGCATCTTTCCCGCAAAAAGACCATCGAAAAGCTCCCCGGGCTGAAAGAAGACCACCTTACCGCCGGCATCCTGTACCACGACGGGCAGTTCGACGACGCCCGCCTGGCCGTGAACCTCATGCAGACCATCTACGATAAAGGCGGTACGGCGCTGAACTATATGAAAGTGACCGGTCTGAAGAAGAACGGCAACGGCCAGCTGGGCCTCGTTTCCGTGGAAGACACCGAAACCCGGCAGCAATATACCGTTCACACCAAAGGCATCATCAACGCCACCGGCGTGTTCGTAGACGATATTCTCGAAATGGACGATCCCACCATCAAACGCAAGATCGTGGCCAGCCAGGGCGTGCACCTCGTGCTGGACCGCAGCTTCCTGCCGGGAGACCATGCGCTGATGATCCCCAAGACCAGCGATGGCCGCGTATTGTTCGCCGTGCCCTGGCATAACAAGATCGTGGTGGGCACTACGGACAACCCGGTGAACGAGATCAGCCTCGACCCCGTAGCCATGGAGAAAGAGATCCGCTTCATCCTCGAAACCGCGGCCCAATACCTGGAAAAAACGCCGACCCGCAAAGACGTGAAAAGCGTGTGGGCCGGTCTGCGCCCCCTCGCCAAACCGGAGAAAAGCGAAAAAACGAAAGAGATATCCCGCAACCATAAGATCATGGTATCCGCCACCGGGCTGGTAACCATCCTCGGCGGCAAATGGACCACCTACCGCAAAATGGGCGAAGATGTGGTGGACAGGCTGGAGAAAGTAAAACAGTGGGCACCCACCCAGTCGGTGACCCGCCACCTGCCCGTGCATGGCTCCGCACAAAAGCTGGACGAGCAGGACCCTTTATATTATTACGGTTCCGACGCGCCCGCAGTAAAAAGCCTGCCCGGCGCAAAAGAGGTGCT
>JBQCFV010000058.1:0-3845 GCA_051958695.1 Chitinophaga sp.
TACGTGTTCACCCCGTTGACGGAGAGGCTGCGCGATTCGCCGGGTTTGAGCGCCTGCACTTCGCCAAGCAGGGAAGGCACCGTATCCAGCAATTGCTGCGCGCGCGGGTTGGTCTGCTGCAGCTGCCCGTCGTAGTCCAGCACGATGATGCCGGTGGGCGAGGTCTGGATGAGCTTTTCCAGGAAAAAATGCTGCTGCTCCTGCAAGGTGCGTTCTTTCCGCAGCTGGTCGAGCATCTGGTTGTACACGCCGATCAGCTGGTCCATTTCGTATTTGCCCGTGGTAAGGAAACGTACGTTGAAGTCCTTGTCGCGGATGGCTTCTACGCCGCGCATCAATAATTTGAGTGGGGCGATCAGCTGCCGGTAAAGCCGCCATGATATCCACAACGATACGCCGATAAATACTTCCGAAATAAGGAACAGCCATCGGTTCTCACTGAAAATAAAATACGTGAGCGTGAGCGCCACGCAGTGCAGGATGATCACGAACAGCAGGTATTTAGTCCTCAGCTTCATCGTACGGAATGTTATATTTTTCCAGCCGCCGGTACAGCGCGCTGCGTGTGATACCCAGCGAGGCGGCGGCTTTGGCGATCCTGTTCTGGTGAAAGCCCATGGCTTTGCGGATCATTTCCACTTCCAGCTCTTCGAGTGTTACGGTGCCCACGCCGGGCAATTGCAGCTGTCCTTTTTTGACGGGCGAAAGCTCCAGCTGCGATCGGAAATGCGGGATGTCCAGCTCGTCGGTGTGGTTCACGAGTATGGTGCGTTCCGTCAGGTTTTTGAGCTGGCGGATGTTGCCGGGCAGGGGCAATTGCTGCAGCCATTTCATGGCGTCCTTTGTAACGCTGAGCTGCGGGCGGTTGTAGATCTCGCGCAGGTTGCGGATGAAGCTGTTCACCAGCAGCGGGATGTCTTTGGGCCGCTCGCGCAGCGGCGGCAGGTGCAGCGCGATGAGGTTGATGCGGTACAGCAGGTCTTCCCTGAAAGCGCCTTCCGCCACCATTTCGTGCAGGTTTTTATTGGTGGCGCATACCACGCGTACGTCCACCGTTCTGGTGCGGCTGCTGCCGAGCACTTCGTAAGTTCTGTCCTGCAGTACGCGCAGCAGCTTTACCTGGCTGCCGCCGTCGAGGTCGCCGATCTCGTCGAGGAAAATGGTGCCTTTGTTCGCCATCTCGAAGCGGCCGGTGCGGTCGTAACGTGCGTCGGTAAAGGCGCCGCGGAGGTGACCGAACATTTCGCTTTCGAACAGGGTGGTGGAAATGCCGCCCAGGTTCACTTTTACGAAGGGTTTGTTGCGCCGCTGGCTGTTGCGGTGGATGGCTTCGGCGATGAGCTCCTTGCCGGTGCCGCTTTCGCCGGTAATGAGCACGGACGCGTCCGTACCGGCCACGCGGCCGATGGTTTCGAGTATGCGCAGCACGGCAGGGTCTTCGCCGATGATATGCGAGAAATCGAATGTTTTGTCCAGCTGCTTGCGGCTTTGCGTGGAAACTTTTTTACCCTGCAGGTCGAGCAGCGTTCTGACGGATTGCAGGATGTTATCGTTGCTCCAGGGCTTGGTGATAAAATCGTTCGCGCCGAGCTTCATGCCCTGCACGGCCAGCTCGATGCTGCCCCAGCCGGTGATGAGTATCACGGGGATGGTATTGTCGAACTGTTTGATCTGCCGTAGCAGCTCCATGCCTTCCTGGCCGGAGGTGCTTAGCGAAAAGTTGAGATCGAGCAATACGAGGCCGGGCCGCGTTTGCCGGATGGAGACCATGGCTTCGGCGGGACTGCCCGCGGCGGCCGCTTCGTAGCCTTCCTGCCGGAGCAGCAGCAGGAGCGATGTTTTTACTGCGTTATCGTCGTCTATGATCAGGATCATACGGTCGTAAATGTAATATTAATCTTCATGCAAAGCCACGGCCGGGTAAATCTGCGCCGCCTGCTTTCCGGGGTAGAACGCGCAAATGGCGGTAAGCAGGTAAATGAACAGCACGGACAAGACGATAGCCGCGATGTATACGCTTGCCGGCATGTCGAACAGGTTCAGCAGCGGGAACTGCGCGGCGAAGAACACGCCGATGATGAGCGCAATGGTGGACAGCACGAGCGTTTCGCTCACTACCTGTCCTGAAATGCCGCCGCCGGTAGCGCCGATAGCGCGGCGCAGGCCGATCTCGGTTTTTCGCCGGCTAACGTTGTACCAGAGCACGCCAAAGATGCCCAGCGCCACGTTCACGATCAGGAAACCGCCCACCACCAGCAGCACGATCATGGGAATGAGCGTGGTGTTGTTCATGGCGACGTGTTTTTCGGTCAGGCGTTCTATTTCTATCGTCGAGGTTTTGAGCACGCCGCTGAAGGTTTTGAACAGGCGGCTTTCGAAACCCGCGTCCGCGGAGAGGTCGTAGGAGACCAGGATGCGGTTCATGAACGAGCTGTCGTCCATCCGCCGGTAGATGCCTGGTTTCAGCGGGGCATAGTCGCCTTTGTCCTTGATGGTTTGTACTACGCCGGTAATGACGCGCTGTTCGCCACCTATATCAAGCGTTTTGCCGGTTGCGTTTTCGTGGGGGAAGAACTTTTCTTTCAGCGCCTCATTGATTACCAGCGGCGGCGATTTGGACAGGGCGTCGTTGGCGTTGAACCAATGACCTTCCAGCATGGTGGCTTCCACTGCTTTGGCGAAATGATCGTCCGTAGAATAATAATTGACCATTTCGGTGGCGCCGTTATGCGTGAGATTGCTGCTGCTGGTATTCATGGAAAAGGGACTGTTGCTGCTGACGTAGGACATCTCTTTTACTTCGGGCATAGACGTCACGCTTTGCCGCAGCGTTTGGAAAACCTGGTAAAGGGAGTCCCTGTTAGCGCCGCCGGGCTGGCTAAAATAAGACACCGCCAGCACGTTGTCATATCTGAAACCCATCGGCTTCCGGTAATTGGTATAATAATAAACGATCAGCGTGAACACCGCGAACAGCACCATGAATGAAACGATCAGGTCCAGAACCAGCAGGGCGTGCTGTTTTTTCTTGTTCCAGATCAGGGTAAATAAATGCTTGAGCATACGATCGGTTTAATAGGTTTTTAATGCGGTTACCACATGCAGCCGGCTCATGCGCCAGGCCGGGTATACGCCGGACATCAGGCCGAATACCAGGCATACCAGCAGGCTGACGATAAGCACTTTGTAATTGAGATACAGGTAAACGTCTTCCAGCACGCCGGAGCTGTTCCAGACAGCCAGCACGATAACCGACAGCGCAACGCCGATAAGCCCGCCGATAACCGTCAGGATGAGGTTCTCCACGATGAACTGCACGGCGAGCGTGCCGGAGGAAGCGCCGAAAGCCTTGCGCACGGCTATTTCCGAAGAACGTTCCATGATCCGGCTGATGTTGATGTTCACGAGGTTGAGGGTAGGCAGAAGGAGAAAGAAAAGCAGTACCAGGCCCGTGTATAAAATAAGAGTGCTCAGTCCTGAATCGTCCTGGTCGCCCATGAACAGACGGGTATAGCTGGCCACGTATTTGTCTGCACGGCTGGAAATTCTGTCGTACCGGCTGGTATCTAACGGCAGCCTGCGGATCACTTCGTCGTATTCAGCGGCCATGGCGGGCAGCGAGGACGCGTCTTTTCCCTGCAGAATGGCGAAGTATTCGCCGTTCAGCCCTTTGTCGTGCGGGTCCCGTTTTGCGAGCGTATGCGGAACGTACATATCCCCGTAGGTAGTGATCTGCGTGATCGGCACGCTTTTTACCACGCCGCACACGCGGTACCGCACGTTGTCCGTTTCGAGGTATTGACCGACTACCGAAGGCGCATCACCAAAGTATTTTTCCCGCAGGT
>JBQCFV010000059.1:0-2881 GCA_051958695.1 Chitinophaga sp.
CGACGGTGGAGAAAAAATATCCCCAGGCCAGCGTGGCGAACAGGCCGGTGACCAGCACGGCGATACCGATAATGCGGTACCGCTCGCGGTCTGCCTTGCATTGTTTGAGAATGTCCGCGTCCGCGGTGGCCAGCCACCACAAAAAGCGGGTAAAGCCGTCCGGCTCGTACGATGTAGATTCTGGCTCGGTTTCCGGGTTTTGCTGTCGGATCATTTTGTCGGTTTAAGGATGGATATTACTTTATCGTAATGGTGAGATGTACAAAAAATTCGGTGGCCGTTTGGCGGATGCTCAGCTCGTGCCGGTTGGGATACAGCAGCTGCAGGCGGCGGCGCACGTTATTGAGACCGATGCCGAGGCTATGTTTTTCCGGGTCGTTGTCCGGCTTCACATGAATGCTGTTGTATGCGTCGAAATAGATGTGGTGTTCATCGCAGGAAAGCGATACTACGATCCACGAGCGGTTGCGCAGGCTGATGCCGTGCTTGAAAGCGTTTTCCACAAAGGGTATCAGCAGCATGGGCGCAATGTCGTGCCGGCAGTCCGTATCGTTGATGTTCACTTCTATCTTGATGTCCGGCGAGGCCTGCGTGCGCAGCTTCTGCAGGGAAATATAATTCAGCAGGTAACCCACTTCCTTGTCCAGCTCTATCTTTTCCTGGTTGTTCTCATGCAGCATGAACCGCATCATGTCCCCGAGCTTTTGCACGCCTTCGCTGGTGCGCGGCGCGTTTTCCTGCAATGCCGTGCCGTACAGCGTATTGAGCGCATTAAAAAGAAAATGAGGGTTGATCTGGGAACGCAGAAAGTCCAGATTGGCGGAAGAACGACCCAATGCCTTCTCCAGGTTCAACACCTCATTCTTTCTTGATAAGCGGGCATACGATACCCAGGCTGCCACCGGCGCCACGAACATCATGTTGCCAAAAACGACCAGCGCATAAATGGCGGCCATATCGCGGATGTACGTGTTCATATCGATCATGATGCAGGCAAACAGGGAGGAAAACACCAGTATCAGCAGCATTACCGGCGCCAGTCTTTTGAAGGGCTGTTCTTTCCTGAAATACGGCTGGAAAACGTAATGGCAATAAGCGATATAAGCGGCAATATAGGTGGCGCCCGCCCATAGCAGTATCTGGAGACGCGCCGGCCGGCCGTCTACCGCCATGGTAAACACCGCGATGCACCAGATCACGAACAGCAGCATCACGTCCAGCGGTACCTTTTTCCATATCTTTTTTTCCACCAGCGAAGGATGCACATACCGGAAATACAACACTTTCAACAGGTGATACGCCACGTACCCGAGCGCAGACGTAAACACGATGATAAACGCGCGCCAGCCGCAGAGGTTATAAAAGTTGCCGAGGCTGCGGTATCCGAGCATATAACCGTACCGCCAGGTGAAGGCCACGGTAAGCATTCCCCAGAAGAAGAGCATTACGCCGCCGCTGAGAAGGATGCCCCAGAGCAACCCGTCTTTCTTCCCGAAGAAGAACGGAACAAGCCAGTTATTCAATGCCACGAACGTGATGTAGCTGACGGTGGCGATCAGCATCCGCGGCATGAGGTAATGCAGGAAGCCGTCGTATTCCATGTTGTTCGCCAGGAACCGCTCTTCGAGCCAGTGAACATGAAACGTATCGGTATAGAGGGACGGAAATATCATGACAAATATTACCAGCAGGTAAATGGCGGTAACCAGCCAGAATTCTGATTTCCTGATCTTTTCCATTGAATATTCCTTTCCTGCAATATTAGCGAACAGTTCCCCGCTTTCCTCCGAAATGGTACGAAACAGGGAGAATATGGTATGAAACCCTCCCTTTTTTATACCTTTGCCGTCATGGCAAAAGTTACAATAGGATACGTACAGATGAGCTGTTCGGCGGACAAACCGCAGAACCTTTCCAAAGCCATCGCCAAAGTACGGGAAGCCGCCGCCAAAGGCGCGCAGGTGATCTGCCTCCAGGAATTGTTCACCTCGTTATATTTCTGCGACGAGGAAGATTATGAGAACTTCAAACTGGCCGAGCCCATCCCCGGCCCTTCTACGGAATCGCTGGGCGCGGTGGCAAAAGAGCTGGGCGTGGTGATCATCGCTTCGCTGTTCGAAAAAAGAACGGAAGGGCTGTATCACAACACCACCGCCGTGCTGGACGCGGACGGCGCGTACCTCGGCAAATACCGCAAGATGCATATCCCGGACGATCCCGCCTCTTACGAGAAATTTTATTTCACGCCGGGCGATCTCGGTTATAAAGTATTCAAAACAAAGTTCGCCACCATCGGCGTGCTTATCTGCTGGGACCAATGGTATCCCGAAGCCGCGCGCATCACTTCGCTGATGGGCGCGCAGATACTGTTCTACCCCACCGCCATCGGCTGGGCCACCAGCCAGGATGCCGGTACCAATACCGAACAGTACAATGCCTGGCAGACCATCCAGCGCAGTCATGCCGTGGCCAACGGCGTGCACGTGGTAAGTGTGAACAGGAGCGGGCTGGAACAGAACGGCGCCATGAAGTTCTGGGGCGGCTCTTTCATCGCCAATCCCTTCGGCACCGTCCTTCACCAAAGCCCGCACGAGGAAGAAGAAGTGTTCGTGATGGAGCTGGACCTTTCCAAAACCGACCGCTACCGCACGCACTGGCCTTTCCTGCGCGACCGGAGAATTGACTCTTACCAACCTATTACCAAAAGATACATCGACGACGAAGCATGACGCAGCCTACTCCCAAACAGTTAGGGTATTATTTTCCGGCGGAATTTCATCCTCATACCGCCACCTGGCTGAGCTGGCCGCATAAGGAAGCCAGCTGGCCCGGCAAGATCCACACCATCTTCCCTTATTACAGCCAGTTCGTAAAATACCTG
>JBQCFV010000060.1:0-3120 GCA_051958695.1 Chitinophaga sp.
CATCGTCGCAGGTGTCGATCGGCGCGAACTATCTGAACCATGCAGCAGTGCAGGCCTCCGCGCGACGCACGGTGCGTCGCGGGCGGCGGCGGTGCAACCGGGAGAGTGACCATGGCATCAACCACCACTTCGCAGCCCGCGGAAGACTAAAACCAACCGGCCGCCCCTACCAAACCCGCCGCGTCTGAAACAAAGCCCGCTTAAAAACAAGCGCCGGTTTCCACCAGCCTGGGAAGAACGCCTGTTGTGCCCGATGGCGGTTTTGAGCAGCTCTACAGGCAGCAGACCAACAACGGCCGCGACGTGGTCGGCGAAAAAGGCCCGGGCAGCTGGTTCAAAAGCAATGCGATCATTGGTTCGGGCAAATATTACGCGCTACACAACACCGCGCCGCGCGGCACGATCCTGAAAGTGACCAACCCGCTCACCGGCCGTTCCATCTACGCCAAAGTGCTGGACGCCATCCCGCAGCTCAAAGCCAACGCGAACCTCATCATCAAGCTCAGCGACGCCGCGCAGGACGCGCTTGGCATCACGGAGCCGCGGTTTTATTGCGAGCTGGCCTATGACGAGCGGTAGTATGGGCTTCACTTTGATCTAACCCTACAAACAGCCAGTACATTCATCACATAAAAACGGGCCGTGTCGATTGATCTGATACGGCCCGTTTGTTATTGGGAAACTGTTGCAACGGGCAAGCCCCGCTTGATGTTTCATTGTAAATCACGCTCGCCATCTGCCGCTCCGTTCTTTTTTCTTTGAGTAAAAATTTCCAAAAACGGGCTCTCAAAATTCGCTTATATCATTCGTTCCTTCTAAAACCTGAACCCTCTCAAAAACTCCACCACACACATTCTTTTTTTCCCTTCCAGCTGCAGATCGGTCACATTGATATACCCGCCGGGCGCGGCGAATTTCAGGTATGTTTTCTGGTCGGTATGCACCGATCCGGGCGCATGGGAATGCTCCGATAATTCTTTTTCAGCTTTGAATATCTTCAGCGTTTTATCCTGCAATGTCGTGAACGCCGTAGGGTAGGGGCTTAGCCCGCGAATAAGATTGTAGATGCCGGTAACGGGTTTGTTCCAGTCGATCCGGCAATCTTCCTTGAAAATTTTCGGCGCGTGTTTTAATTCCTCCGCCGGAATGTTGTTTTGCACCGTCCCGCTGATGTCGCCTTTTTCCAGCGCTGTTACGGTCTGTATCAGCACTTTTGCACCTTCTTTCATTAGTGTATCATACAGTTCGCCGGCGGTTTCATCGTCGCGGACAGGTACTTCGGAAGAATAGAGGATATTGCCGGTATCGATCTCGTGCTGCAGCCTGAAAGTCGTAACGCCGGAAGTTTTTTCACCGTTGATCACGGCCCAGTTGATCGGCGCGGCGCCGCGGTACTGCGGTAAAAGTGACGCATGTACGTTCACCGTGCCGAGACGCGGCATGTCCCACACCACTTCAGGCAGCATGCGGAAGGCCACTACCACCTGCAGATCGGCGTTGTACGACCGCAGCTCTTCCAGGAACGCGGGATTTTTTAATTTCTCCGGCTGCAGCACGGGAATGTTCTTCGAAACGGCGTATTGTTTTACCGCGCTTTGCTGCAGCTGCAAACCCCTGCCCGCGGGCTTGTCCGGCGCGGTAACCACCGCGGCCACATCGTAACCATGCTGTACCAGCGCATCCAGGGAGGCCACCGCAAATTCCGGCGTGCCCATAAAAATGATCCTCATGGCAGCAAAGGTAATGTTGATGCCAACAAAATCCCACGGCTGAACGGTAAATCAAAAACAAAATCAGTACCTTCACTGTCTATTATCTTATTTTAAATATTTTATATGCAACAAGTTAAGTCCGGAGATACGGTTAGGGTTCACTATCATGGCCGGTTACAGAATGGCAACACTTTTGATTCCTCAGAAGGCCGCGATCCGCTGGAATTTAAGGTGGGCTCCGGAATGGTGATCAAAGGGTTCGATAACGGCGTGCTGGACATGAAACCCGGCGACAAAAAAACGCTGAACATCCCCGTGGAAGAAGCTTACGGCCCGAAAAGCGACGAGCTGATCATGGAGTTTCCCAAAGCGAACATCCCGGCAGACCTGAATCCGACAGTTGGCATGGAGCTGCAGATGAGCAACCCCCAGGGCCAGGTGTTCCCCGTGAAAGTGGCGGCCATCGGCTCCGAATTTATCACGCTCGACGCCAACCATCCGCTCGCGGGCGAGGCGCTGATCTTCGACATCGAGCTGGTGGAAATAGTCTAGTACATTCCATTCATCACAAATATTTTAAAGAAAAAAAGCGGGCATCGACCTGCTTTTTCCTTTTTTACTTTTACACCATGAACAATAATTACGCGTAGTCAGTAACGGAGCGTTTCCTGCGCTATGTGCAGATCGACACGCAGTCCGACCCCCTGAGCAAAACTTTTCCTTCCACCGAAAAACAAAAGGACCTGTCCCGTTTGTTGGTACAGGAATTGCAGCAGATCGGCGTTTCCGATGCAGTGACCGACGAATATGGCTACGTGTATGCCACCATCCCGGCCACCACGGATAAAAAAGTGCCCGTTATCTGTCTCTGCGCGCATATGGACACCGCGCCCGATTGCAGCGGCGCCAACGTGAAACCCATCGTGCACAAGGCATACGACGGAAAAGACATCGTGCTGCCGGACGATCCCGCGCAGGTGATCTCCGTAAAAGAGCATCCTTACCTCGCGGAAAAAACCGGCGACGACATCATCACCGCCAGCGGCGCTACCCTGCTGGGGGCGGACAATAAAGCCGGCGTGGCCGAGATCATGGATGCCGCGCAGTATCTCCTGCAGCATCCCGAAGTGAAACACGGGAAGATCAGGATACTGTTTACGCCCGACGAAGAAGTGGGCCGCGGCGTGGAGCATGTGGACATGCAGCGGCTGGGCGCTGATTTCGGGTATACGATGGACGGCGGGGAATTGGGCGCGCTGGAAGACGAAACGTTCTCCGCAGACGGCGTCAAGATCACCATACACGGCATCAGCGTGCATCCCGGGGCGGCGAAAGGCAAGCTGGCAATCGCGGTGAAGATCTCGGCGGAAGATTTACAAGACCACCAGAAAGATAGCCTGACCCCCGA
>JBQCFV010000061.1:0-6223 GCA_051958695.1 Chitinophaga sp.
TCTTTTTTCAGAACGCGCCGTGGAAAGGTTCATAAAATTGATGCAGGCGATCAGTAAAATAATCACGGCGATGATGGAGAAAAGCCTTACCTCTTCTATCATTCCGCCGACGCTTTTACCGTTCTCAAAATCGCTGTACAACCGCCAGCGGCTCATGGGAAAGGTGATGAACTCGGTGCCGCCGGGGTCATGGGCATGCACCTCGTCGTTGATGATCTTTTTTACCTGCGCCATATTTACGCCGGGTGCAGGTTGTATGTACACGGCCCAGGAAGAGCTGTTCCAGTCGTTCATCATCCGCTGCAGCAAGGGAGTGTTATAGTTGAACAGCCGCACGTAGTCGAAAGTGATGCTTGAATTTCCCGGCGGGTCTTTCACTACGGCGCTCACCTTCACATTGTCCTGGTTATTGACCCGCAGCACTTTACCCATCGGGTCCTCATCGCCGAAAAACGCGCGGGCGGAGCTTTCCGTCAGCACGATGGAATACGGGTCTTTGATCGCAGTGGCGGCATTCCCTTTTACGAACTCCCATGAAAACAGGTCGAAGAAGTGCGCGCTCACGCTGAGGCCCTGCCGCGTAAACCGTTTGTCGTTAAAGGAAAGCACCTGGTTGCCGCCGTTGGTCGCCACCGCCAGCGCGATCTGCGGATGCTCTTTCGTCAACGCCGGCTCCAGCGGGAAAGGCACGGAGCGGTCGGTAAAGATCTTGTCTTTAAAATCGCGGTTGGCGTATACCTGGTAGACGTTGTCATAGTTTTTATGAAACCTGTCGAACGACAACTCATCATGCACCCACAAAAAGATCAGGATGCCCGAGGTAATGCCGATGGTGAGGCCCAGCAGGTTCGTTGCCGTGAAACCCTTATGCCTGAACAGGTTGCGCCAGGCCGTTTTGAGATAGCTGCGTATCATGCCGGAGCAGCGCGCAAAAAAAGCGCCTCTTTTTTCGCACCTTCATTATCAACCAGTTAGTTTTTGCGGAGTGTCCGGTTTTGGTACACGTTTGTCCGCAAATAAAAAAGCCGCGCCGGTTTTACCCGGAGCGGCTTTGCGTTTTATTGATATCTTAAAATTATGCTTCTGATTTCTCCGATTTGCTTTTCGAAGGATTTTTCAGCGAGAACACCAGTTTCTGGTTTTCCTTGTCCAGGTCGGCAATGAGGATATCGCCGTTATGAATGTTCATATTGAGGATCTCTTCCGCCAGGGGATCTTCCAGGTATTTCTGGATGGCCCTATGCAGCGGGCGTGCGCCGAACTGCTGGTCGTACCCTTTCTCTGCGAGGAAGCCTTTCGCCTCGTCCGTCAGTTCCAGGCTGAAGCCCAGCGTTTGCAGCCTTGCCAGCACTCCCTTCATGGTGATATCTATAATGGTGTAGATATGCTCTTTGGAGAGGGAGTTGAAGATGATCACGTCGTCGATACGGTTCAGGAACTCCGGTGAGAAGGTGCGTTTCAGCGCCTTTTCGATCACGGCCTTGGTGTTGTCTTCTTCGCTCACCGCTCTTGAAGTGGTGGTGAAGCCTACGCCCGCGCCGAAATCTTTCAGCTGGCGCACACCGATGTTGGAGGTCATGATGATCAGCGTGTTCTTGAAGTCTACCTTCCGGCCGAGGCCGTCCGTGAGGATACCGTCGTCCAGCACCTGCAGCAGGATATTATAGATATCCGGGTGCGCTTTTTCGATCTCGTCCAGCAGGATCACGGAGTAAGGTTTGCGGCGCACTTTTTCGGTGAGCTGACCGCCTTCCTCGTAACCTACATATCCCGGAGGTGCGCCGATGAGGCGGCTTACGGAGAATTTTTCCATGTATTCGCTCATGTCGATGCGGATGAGCGCATCTTCGGAGTCGAACATGTATTTGGCGAGCGCTTTGGCGAGCTCGGTTTTACCTACGCCGGTGGGGCCGAGGAAGATGAAGGTACCGATCGGTTTTTTCGGGTCTTTCAGACCTACGCGGTTACGCTGGATGGCTTTGGTGACCTTGGAGATCGCCTCGTCCTGCCCTACTACCGCGCCTTTCAGGTCTTCGCCCATGCGGCGCAGCTTTTCGTTTTCCGCCTGCACCATCCGTTTTACCGGGATGCCGGTCATCATGCTCACCACTTCCGCTATCGCTTCTTCGTCGATGGGATAACGTTTGTGCTTCACTTCTTCTTCCCACACGGCTTTGGCCTTTTCGAGGTCTTCGCCGAGTTTCTTTTCGGTATCGCGCAAAGCTGCGGCCTCTTCGAAGCGCTGGCTTTTTACGACCTTATTTTTTTCCTGCTTGATATCTTCGATCTGTTTTTCCAGGTCGAGGATGTTCTGCGGAACGTTGATGTTCTTCAGGTGCACGCGCGCGCCCACTTCGTCGAGCACGTCGATCGCTTTGTCCGGCAGCAGGCGGTCCGTCATGTAACGGTCGCTGAGCTTCACGCAGGCGTCGATGGCGTCGTCGGTGTAAGACACGTTGTGATATTCCTCGTAACGCGGCTTGATGTTGTTGAGGATCTGGATGGTCTCTTCCACGGTGGGGGGATCGACCATCACTTTCTGGAACCTTCTGTCGAGCGCGCCGTCTTTTTCAATGTACATGCGGTACTCGTCCAGCGTGGAGGCGCCGATGCATTGCAGTTCGCCTCTTGCGAGGGCGGGTTTGAAGATGTTGGAAGCGTCCAGCGAGCCGGAAGCGCCGCCTGCGCCCACGATGGTATGGATCTCGTCGATGAACAGGATCACGTCCCTGTTCTTCTCAAGCTCGTTCATGATGGCTTTCATCCTTTCCTCGAACTGGCCGCGGTACTTGGTACCGGCCACGAGGGCGGCGAGATCGAGGGAAACCACGCGTTTGTCGAACAGCACACGGGAAACCTTGCGCTGCACGATGCGGAGGGCGAGGCCTTCCACGATAGCGGTTTTACCTACACCGGGCTCGCCGATCAGGATGGGGTTGTTTTTCTTGCGGCGGGAAAGGATCTGCGAAACGCGTTCGATCTCCTGTTCGCGGCCCACAATGGGGTCCAGGCTGCCTGACTCGGCCAGCTTGGTGATGTCCCTGCCGAAATTGTCGAGAACCGGGGTCTTGGACTTTGTATTGGTCTGTTTTGCTTTGGAAGCATAACTTTTCCGTTCGTCTTCGAACTCCTCTTCTCCGGGGTCGTCAAATTCCGCTTTGGGATCTGCTGATTTTACGAAGCCCAGCTCGTTTTTAAAAGTATCGTAGTCCACGTCAAACTGTTGAAGGATTTGAGTACATACGTTTTCTTTATTCTTCAGGATGGAGAGCATGAGGTGCTCGGTTTCCACGGTGGGAGACTTCAGCGCCTTTGCTTCCAGCACGGTTACACGGATCACTTTCTCTGCCTGGCGGGTAAGCGGCAGGCTGTTGATATTCGCGATATTTTTACCGGTCTTATCTTTTATGGCCAATTCCACTTCTTTTCTCAATTCATAAAGATCAACGTTCAGCGCCTGTAAGATTTTTACAGCTGTTCCCTCCCCTTCACGAATAATACCCAGTAGCAGGTGTTCCGTACCGATGAAATCATTTCCCAGGCGTAGTGCTTCTTCCCTGCTGAACGAAATGATCTCCTTTACTTGCGGTGAAAAATTCTGATCCATTATTAGTGATTTTGTTAAACCCTTACGGGGGCTTGCTTATACAATATTACCAAATAAATTTTGGATTTAGTTTGGATTTAGTTTTTGTGCTTGTACATTCTTGGTTAAGATTTACTTTTGCGGTGAAGGGCCTTGTGAGGTAAATATACTTACGAGAAGAGGGATGTTTTTGATTTGTTCTGGGTACTTCTGCAAGGATCTTTAACGGACCGGTTTCCTTTTGTTGAGCGTCCTTTTTTTATAATGTTAAAAATATAACATCCGGCATTATGCAATTCAAAATTGATACCAAAGAAAAAATAGTGTTAATACGGCTGGAGGAAAAAACGCTGGATGCTAAAATGTCAGATACGTTTGTTAGCACGCTCTCCGCGGTAGACGGTTTGGAACACAAAAACCTCGTACTGGACCTGCATTCCCTCGAATCCGCGGATGCTGCGGGCCTCAAAGCCATTTTTACAGTGTATACGAGCCAGTACGATCGCGGCCTGAGCGCAGCGGTCGCCCGTCTTAACAACACTTTAACGCAGGAACTTACCGCAGCGTACCCGGAAATGCTCAATGTCGTGCCCACCGAATCCGAAGCCATCGATATGGTGATGATGGAAGACCTGGAACGCGAGCTGAACCTCGATGATGAATAAATGTCTATTTTCGCCATATGTTCGCGGTAACCATCCTAGGTAACAATTCAGCCATTCCCACGCCAGAGCGGCATCCCACGGCGCAGGTGGTGACCTGCAACGAACAGCTGCTGCTGGTGGACTGCGGTGAAGGCACGCAGATGCAGCTGACGAGATACAAGGTGCGCCGCAGCAGGATACGGTATATTTTTATCAGTCACCTGCATGGCGACCATTACTTCGGGCTCATCGGCCTGCTGAACAGTCTCAGCCTGCTGGGCCGCACGGAACCGCTCACCATTTTCGCCCCGCCCGAGCTGGAAGAGATACTCCGGCTGCAATTGCGCGTAGCCGCCACTGTTCTGCGTTTCGAGCTGCAATTCAAAGCGCTCCTGCCTGAAGGCACCGGTTTGCTGCTGCGCGACAAAGGCCTGGAAGTAAGCTGCTTTCCCGTCAAACACCGCATTCCCTGCTACGGCTTTTCGTTCAGCATGCAGCGCCGCAAACGCCGCGTGATACCCGAACAGGCGCGTGCATATGAAATTCCCGCCGCCTTTTTTTCGAAACTGCAGGAAGGTGAAGACTATACCACCAAAACCGGCAGCGTCGTGAAAAACGACTGGGTAACGCTGCCGCCCGCGCGTGCAAAACGTTACGTGTATTGCGCGGACAGCATTTATGACGAAGAGCTGATCCCCTATATGCAGGATGCCGACCTCGTATACCACGAGACCACTTACCTGGCAGACCTTCACGAACGCGCCGCCGAGCGGTATCATAGTACTTCCGTACAGGCCGCCACCCTGGCGTCTCGCGCGAATGCAAAACGTTTGCTGATCGGGCATTTCAGTTCGAAATACACCGAGCTGCAACCCTTTCTCGACGAAAGCCGGCCCGTGTTCGCCAACACCGATCTCGCACTGGAAGGCACGACTTACATTTTGTAAGGTATCCTGACTATTTTTCTTAACCGCCTTTCAAAGAATCCGCCCGGCCCGGCCGCGGCGGTGAAACCTTTTGTTTCTTTATTACAGGATGAACGCGGCCGGTAAATTCCATAATTCCCCTTCCTTCCACCGTTACACATGAAAAATATTTTCAATTGTAATGTTGTGTAATATAATTCATCATATTATATTTGCAGATTAAATTATTCCTATAGCTATGAACCGAATTTTACTCCTGGTTTGGGCAGCGCTTTGCCTGAGCCCCGGCCTGCGCGCGCAGGCGGTCAATGATTCCGCCACTGCCGGCGCAGCGTCTGAAAACGTGCCTCCGCAGGAAGCAACTTCTTCCAAACGCAACGGCCCTTATTACAAAAACATCGTCAAGACCAACCTTTCCAGTATCGCACTGGCAAACTACAGTCTTACTTACGAGCGGATGCTCACCCGCAAGATCTCCGCTTCCGTCGGTTACCGGTTGATGCCGTCTACATACATCACGCAAAGCCCGCTGGGCGAAAAGGTGATGGACATTGTAGCGGAAGAAGGCGACGACCTCAGCAGCCAGCTGGACAAACTGAAGATGAGCGGCAACGCCATAACGCTGGAATTTCGTGTATATACCGGCAAAAGGCCCGGTGCCAAAGGCTTCTATGCCGGTTTGTACGGCCGGTACGCTTCTTTCAAGTACGATTACCCGTATGACTTTGAAAAACCCTCCGGCACTACGCTGGTGCCGCTGAAAGGCAATTCCAACGGCATAGGCGGCGGCGTGATCCTCGGCGGACAGTTCATGATCGCAAAACGCGTGGTGGTAGACCTTTTCATCATCGGCGGCCATTACGGCAGCCTCACGGGCAAGCTGGAAGGGCTCACCGATATGAGCGACTTCGACGAGGCCGACCGTGCCGACCTGAAGGAAGAGATCGAAGGACTGATCGACCTCGGCGGCGACAACGGCATCAAAGCGGATGTGCGGGACGACGGCGTTCGCGCGGACATCAAGCTGCCGTTCCTTGGCGTACGCGGCCTCGGCCTTACGATAGGCT
>JBQCFV010000062.1:0-3152 GCA_051958695.1 Chitinophaga sp.
TCGGTGAGTTGATTGTTTTCGATGAACACATACGGCGGCATGTCGAGCGAGGCGCTGATGCCGAAATAATAATCGAAGCCGTTGCTGAGCGGCGTATGCCGCAGCGGTTGCGTAAAGTCGGGCGTTTTGCCGTTCATCGACCAGGTCATGCCCAGGTGCCATTTGCCGATGATGGCGGTGTGATAGCCATTATTCTTCAGCAGCTGCGGAACGGTAAGGCGGGAAGTATCTACCAGCGGCGCGGAGTACCCGTTGAGCACGCCTTTTTGCAGCTTGCTGCGCCAGGCGTAGCGGCCGGTGAGGATGCCGTAACGCGTGGGCGTACAAACGGCGGAGCTGGAATGCGCATCGGTGAAACGCATGCCCTGCGCGGCCATTTTATCGGTATGGGGCGTGGCTATTTTCCCATCCGGATTATAACATTGCGCATCGCCGATGCCCATATCGTCCGCCAGTATATAAATGATGTTCGGCCGGGCGGAATGCTGCGCCTGCGCGTGGAACGCGGCGAGTAACGTGAAGGATATAAAGACAAACGTTTTCATTCCTGAATATAAATAACACGCCCGGCAAATTCAAGCTCAAAGCCCCTTCAGGCCTTCATTTCGCATAAAAGCAACAGCATCCGGGAAAAAACTATCATAACACGCCTGCAGCGCATCGTAATGCGTGGTGAACACGCCAAAGGGCACGCCTGCGGGATGGGGAAAGTGGCTGGCGCGGCGCACGAGGCCGGTGACGCTTTTCAGCACGCCGTCCCGCTGCCGGTAATGGTACAGCCAGTTCTGCGTGCGCATGTAATGGAACACCTGGCTGAAAACGGGCGGCAGCGGCTCTTCCCGCGCTTCGATGATGCGGTAGGTATTTTCGGCGAATGCGGCCAGCGAGGTTTCAGAAAAGTGCGCGGCGTCGTTGGCGAGATAATGATCGTACACCACGTCCATAAACACGCCGCCGTACAGGCCGCAGCTGGGGCGGAAAATGTCCCTGGCCTCGCGGGTGGCCGGGTGATGGTCGGTATATTCGTCGAGGGCGCGGTGAAGGCGTATGCCGCGGCGAACGTCTTCAGGGAAAGTATACAACTGTTTGCCTTTTACGAAGTCCGCGATCATCTGCCCGGTGGTAACGGCCGGATCATGAAAAGATAAATATGCGTGGGCGAGATAGTTCATGTGTTGTTGAGCGGTGTTAACGGTCAATGAGCGGCAAAGTCATGGTAACCGCGCGCTCCGTATGCCGAAGATAGTTATAATCCGCCAGCGTTTGTCCGGTTCCGGAACGGGGTGTCCGCTTTTGAAAAAGGGCTTTGCACGTATACCGGCCGTCACCGCAGCTTCACTTTAACAAACTCTTAACCCCGCGTCGTGCAACATTTGCCTTTTCCGGTCAACTCCTTTGCCGGCAAGGGTTCCGGCGGACGCATCGATACAGATTTATGTATGCGTGATAACATCCATAACATTCCCTTCATGTACGTAAACCAATCATACCAATCCGCTTGCCACACGTCATGCGCCGGCGTACTTTTACATCGTTAACAGCAAACAAGTTCTTTATTTAGTAATCACCATTCAAAAACAGGATAAAATTTTTCCGCCATGAAAAAACTTATCGCCATTTTAACCTTTGCAGCCGTGATTACCAGCAGCGCAGCTTTTGCCCTGGACGGCCGAACCATCGACAACAAAAAAGTGATGGAATCATTTAACAAGGAATTCGTAGGCGCAGCCGATGTTTCCTGGTATCACACGGAAGACAAGTACGTCGCCAAGTTTACCATGAAGTCATCCAAAGTGACCGCGCATTTCGACAGGGAAGGGAACCTGCTCGCCACCTCCCGTTACATTACCGATTCAGAATTGCCGCTGAACGTAATTACGAGGATGATGAAAAAGTACCCCGACCAGAAGATCCACTGCGTAGTGGAATACGATGCCAACGGGGGCACCACTTACGTGATCACGCTGGAAAGCAAAACACACTGGACCATTCTGAAAGCCGAATCAAACGGCAATCTCACCAGGATGAAAAGATTAACGAAAGCATAACCGAGTTTTAGTTTTAGTTTTAGTCAGTATAACCGTTCCGTTTCCCACGGAACGGTTTTTTTATTTGTGGTAAACCTGCCGTTTATCGTACCTTTGCGGCTTGTACACAAGCAAAATATTGTACTGATATGAACAAAGGACCGATCTCTCAATTTATCGAGCATCATTACCGCCACTTCAACGCGGCGGCATTGGTAGATGCGGCTAAAGGATACGAAACGCACCTGCTGGAAGGGGGCAAAATGATGGTGACCCTCGCGGGCGCCATGAGCACCGCGGAGCTCGGCATTTCCTTCGCGGAAATGATCCGTGCCGGGAAGGTGGACATCATATCCTGCACCGGCGCCAACCTGGAAGAAGATATCATGAACCTGGTGGCGCACACGCACTACAAACGCGTGCCGCATTACCGCGACCTCAGCCCGCAGGACGAATGGGAGCTGCTGGAAGGCGGCTTCAACCGTGTAACGGACACCTGCATCCCCGAAGAAGAAGCGTTCCGCCGTATTCAGCAGCATATCGTAAAGATCTGGAAAGACGCCGAAGCAAAAGGCGAACGTTATTTCCCGCACGAATACATGTACAAGCTGCTGCTCAGCGGCGTGATGAAAGAAAACTACGAGATCGACCCGAAAAACAGCTGGATGATCGCCGCGGCGGAAAGGAATATTCCCATCGTGGTGCCGGGCTGGGAAGACAGCACCATGGGCAACATCTTCGCGTCTTACGTTATTAAAGGCGAGCTGAAAGCCACTACCATGAAAAGCGGCATCGAATATATGGTGGAGCTGAGCGACTGGTACCGGAAAAATTCTTCCGGTAAAGGCGTGGGCTTTTTCCAGATAGGCGGCGGCATCGCGGGCGACTTCCCCATTTGCGTGGTGCCTATGATGTACCAGGACCTGGAGTGGACGGACGTTCCGTTCTGGAGCTACTTCTGCCAGATATCCGATTCCACCACCTCTTACGGTTCCTATTCCGGCGCCGTGCCCAACGAAAAGATCACCTGGGGCAAGCTGGATATCCATACGCCCAAGTTCATCGTAGAGTCCGACGCTACCATCGTAGCGCCGCTGATCTTTGCGTACCTGCTGGGCTGGTAAC
>JBQCFV010000063.1:0-2785 GCA_051958695.1 Chitinophaga sp.
GCCAGCACGTCGGTGATACCTGCGCTTTCCAGCACGGCGCGCATGGAACCACCCGCGATCACGCCGGTACCATGTGCGGCCGGTTTGATCAGCACTTTCGCAGCGCCTTCCTTGGCCAGCTGGTCGTGGGGGATCGTACCGTGGTGAACCGGGATCTTGATCAGGTTCTTCTTAGCGTCGTCGATACCTTTGGTGATCGCTTCCTGCACTTCCTTGGCTTTACCAAGACCGTGACCCACTACACCGTTCTCGTTACCTACAACTACCAGCGCGGAGAAACTGAAAGTACGGCCGCCCTTGGTGGTTTTGGTAACCCTGTTGATAGCCACAACCTTTTCTTTCAGCTCCAGATCGCCAGCTTTTACTTTATTGAATGAATTCTTTGCCATTTTTATTTAATAAGAATTACGATATCAGATTGTTTATTCGTCTAATTCCTTTTTTTGACCGGATTAGAATTGCAGGCCGCCTTCGCGTGCGCCGTCGGCAGTAGCTTTTACACGACCGTGATAGAGGTAGCCGCTCCTGTCGAAAACGCAGGTGGTGATGCCCAGCGCAACGGCTTTGGCAGCCAGTGCGGCGCCCGCCAGCTTCGCTTTCTCTGATTTGTTACCAGCTGCGCCGGCGATCGCTTTCTCACGGGAAGAAGCGGCGGCCAGGGTGGTGCCGGTGGTATCGTCGATCAACTGCAGGTAGATGTCTGAGTTACTGCGGAATACAGACAGCCTGGGTTTCTGTGCAGTTCCGCTGATCTTTTTACGGATACGGAAGCGGATATTCTGTCTTCTGTTAAGTTTTGTAATCATTACTAAGTGTATTTAAGGCCCGATGCTGCCGGGACTATGCTGAGCAAATACCGGATTATGATAATGCCGGTATCTGCCGCTGGTTTAATAATTCTGTTTAAGATCAGCCGGAGGCTACGGTTATTTGCCGGCAGATTTACCTGCTTTTTTGCGTACCACCTCGTCGCTGTAACGCACACCTTTACCTTTGTACGGTTCGGGTTTGCGCAGGCTGCGGATCTTTGCGGCCACCTGGCCCAGCAGCTGGTTGTCGATGCCTTCCAGCATGATCAGCGGGTTCTTACCTTTTTCGGTCTGCGTGGTTACCTTCAGCTCTTTCGGCACTTCGAAAACGATGTTGTGGGAATAGCCCAAAGATAAGTCCAGCAGCTGACCTGCGTTCGCAGCTTTGTAACCTACCCCTACCAGTTCCAGCTGTTTTTTAAAGCCCTCCGTAACACCGGTCACCATGTTGGCGATCAGCGCGCGGTACAGGCCGTGCAGCGCACGGTGACGGATCTGGTCGGTGGGACGGGTTACGTTCAGTTCGCCGTCTTTTACTTCCACTTTGATATCGCGGTCGATCTGCTGTTTCAGTTCGCCTTTCGGGCCTTTTACAGTGATCTCGTTCGCAGCGGAAACGTTTACGGTTACACCGCTGGCCAATTTAATAGGAGCTCTGCCTATACGTGACATGTTCGTCAGTTTTATTGTTGTGATCCGGCATTCCGTGTTCAGCCCGTATAGAAGGCTTAATTGTCAGACATGCCGTAATCCCGCCCCTGTATCGCTACCGGGCGGGATAAAAATTTATTAATAAACGAAGCAAACTACTTCGCCACCTACATTCTGTACGTTGGCTTCCTTGTCGGTCATCACTCCTTTTGAAGTGGAGATGATAGCGACGCCCAGGCCGTTCTTGATACGGGGGAACTCTCAGGGTTTGTAGTACTGGCGCAGACCGGGACGGGAAATCCTTTGCAGGTCCTGGATAGCAGGCACCTTGGTTTGCGGGTCGTACTTGAGGGCTATCTTGATAACGCCCTGCTTGTTGTCTTCCTCGAACTTGTACTTCAGGATGTAGCCTTTGTCGTACAGGATCTCGGTGATACGTTTCTTCAGTTTGGAAGCCGGAATTTCCACGATCCTGTGATTTGCCATCTGGGCGTTGCGGATACGTGTGAGAAAATCTGCTATTGGATCAGTAACCATTGTTTGATTTGTTTACTAAATGTGAATTACAATGCGATATCCAATCGGTATGGAAAGGAAAATCAAATGCTTATGAAAGCCTTGCGGCGCTGCTTACCAGGAAGCTTTACGAACGCCGGGGATCTTGCCAGCCAGTGCCATGTCGCGGAACATGTTACGGCAGATGCCGAACTGACGGATGTAACCTTTCGGGCGGCCGGACAGCTGGCAACGGTTGTGCAGGCGAACGGGAGACGCGTTTTTGGGCAGTTTGTCCAGTTCTGCGTAGTTGCCTTCTGCTTTCAGCGCAGCGCGTTTCTCAGCGAATTTGGCTACCATTGCCTCTCTCTTTCTTTGTCTGGCTTTTACGGATTCTTTTGCCATGTGATATTATTGATTGTCTTTTTTAATGTTCTTGAAAGGCATACCCAGTTCTTTCAGCAGCTCGTAAGCTTCTTCGTTGGTCTGGGCGGTGGTTACGAAGGTGATGTCCATACCGGTGATCTTGGTCACTTTATCGATGTCGATCTCCGGGAAGATGATCTGTTCGGTTACGCCCAGGGTATAGTTACCGCGGCCGTCGAACGCTTTTTCGCTCACGCCTTTGAAGTCACGCACGCGGGGCAGGGATACGGCGATCAGCCTGTCCAGGAACTCGTACATGTTCACGCCGCGCAGGGTCACACGTGCGCCGATGGGCATGTGCTTACGCAGCTTGAAGTTGGAGATGTCTTTTTTGGACAGCGTAGCGATCGCTTTCTGACCGGCGATGCGGGTCATTTCGTCCACGGCGATATCCACCAGCTTCT
>JBQCFV010000064.1:0-2647 GCA_051958695.1 Chitinophaga sp.
AGCAGATGAAGACCGCTTACATCGACTATTCCATGTCGGTGATCGTGGGAAGGGCCCTGCCCGACGTGCGCGATGGTTTTAAACCGGTGCACCGCCGGGTGTTGTTCGGGATGAACGAGCTGGGCAATACCCACAACAAGCCCTACAAAAAATCCGCCCGTGTGGTGGGGGACGTAATGGGTAAATACCATCCCCACGGCGACGCGTCCGTGTACGATACCATGGTGCGCATGGCGCAGCCCTGGAGCCTTCGTTACATGCTGATCGACGGCCAGGGTAACTTCGGGTCGATAGACGGCGACATGCCGGCGGCCATGCGTTATACGGAGGTGCGCCTGCAGAAGATCGCGGAAGCGATGCTGGAAGATCTGGATAAAGACACGGTAGACTTTACACTCAACTTTGACGATACGCTGGAAGAGCCCGTGGTATTGCCTACGCGCATACCCAACCTGCTGGCGAACGGCGCCTCCGGCATCGCCGTGGGCATGGCCACCAACATCATGCCGCACAACCTCACCGAGCTGGTGGACGGCCTCATCGCTTTGATCGACGACCGCGAGATCACCATCGACGAACTGATCAAACCTGTAAAAGCGCCCGACTTCCCGACAGGCGGCATCATTTACGGTTTTGAAGGCGTGAAGCAGGGCTTTGAAACAGGCCGCGGCAGGGTAGTGGTGCGTGGAAAGATCATGTCTGAAACCACCAAATCCGGCAAGGACAGGCTCATCATCCACGAGCTGCCTTACCAGGTGAACAAGGCCGTGCTGCACCAGAAGATCGCGCAGCTGGTGAACGATAAAGTGATCGACGGCATCACCGACGTGCGCGACGAAAGCGACCGCGACGGCATGCGCCTGGTGATCGACCTCAAACGCGAAGCGATCCCCAACGTGATCATCAACCAGCTGTACAAATATTCCGAGCTGCAGACCTCTTACGGCATCAACAACGTGGTGCTGGTAAAAGGCCGCCCGAGGATCATGAACCTGAAAGAGCTGCTGCAGGAGTTCGTGGAGTTCAGGCACGAAGTAGTGACCCGCCGCACGCAGTACGAGCTGCGCGAAGCGGAAAAGAAAGCCCACATCCTCGCCGGTTACCTCATTGCGCTCGACCACCTCGACGAAGTGATCGCGCTGATACGCGCATCCACCACACCGGAAGTAGCGCGCGAAGGACTGATGGGCAACTTCGGTCTCACCGAGATACAGGCCAAGGCCATCCTGGAACTGCGCCTGCAACGCCTTACCGGCATGGAGCGCGACAAGATCCGCGAAGAATACGAAGAGATCATGAAACTGATTGGCCGCCTGAAAGATATCCTGGGAGACGAAAGCCTGCGCTTCCAGATCATCAAGGACGAGCTGGAAGACATAAAGAAAAAATTCGGAGACGAAAGAAGGACCGAAATACAGTACCTGGCCGCCGAAATGAGGATCGAGGATATTATCGCAGAGGAAGACGTGGTTATCACCATTTCGCATCTCGGTTATATCAAACGCACTTCCGCATTCGACTATCGCCAGCAGAAACGCGGCGGCCGCGGCGCCATCGGCGGCAAAACGCGGGACGAGGATTATATCGAGCACCTGTTCGTAGCCTCCACGCACCATACCATGCTGTTCTTCACCGAAAAAGGCCGCTGTTACTGGCTGAAGGTGTACGAGATACCCGAAGGCGAAAAACAAAGCAAGGGCCGCGCCATCCAGAACCTGATCACGATCCCGGGCGACGACAAGATCCGCGCGATCATCGACATCAAGGACCTGAACGACAAAGATTTCATCAACAACCATTATATTGTGCTCTGCACACGCAACGGGATCATCAAAAAGACCCTGTTGGAAGAGTTCAGCCGCCCGCGCGCCAACGGTGTGAACGCCATTACGGTGAACGACGGCGACCAGCTGCTGGAAGCCAGGCTCACCAACGGGAACAGCGAGATCATGATGGCCATCCGCAGCGGCCGCGCCATCCGTTTCCCTGAAAAAACCGTGCGCGACACCGGCCGCGGCGCCATCGGCGTAAGGGGCATCGAGGTGGATAACGAGCATGACGAAGTGGTTGGTATGATTTGTGTTGATAAGGAGGATACGTCGAAGACCGTGCTGGTCGTTTCCGAAAAAGGTTTCGGCAAACGTACCGAGATCGAGGAATACAGGATTACGAACCGTGGGGGAAAAGGGGTGAAGACCATCAGCGTCACCGATAAAACGGGACCGCTGATCGCTATTCTCGACGTTACCGAAACAAACGACCTGATGATCACCTGCAAATCCGGCATTACGATCCGTATGGCGGTGAGCGACATCCGCGAAGCAGGCCGCGCCACGCAGGGCGTAAGGCTGATCAGGATGGACGAGCATGACGAAATAGCCGCAGTGGCCCGTCTTGAAGAGGAAGAAGAAGAAACGGCGGAAACCCTGGAAGGCGCTGACGGCGCCGTTGAAGGGGAAGAAGGAACGGAAGGCCAGGACAGCGATGCGAACAACGCCGGCGGGGAAGAAAACGCCGACGCCTGATATACTCAACCTTAAACAATAACGAATAAAAAAAACCTGAGCCACATGAAAAAACTATTTGTATCTCTGCTGTTTTGCGGCGCAAGCTTCGCAGTAGTGGCGCAAAAGGCAAAGATTAACAG
>JBQCFV010000065.1:0-5911 GCA_051958695.1 Chitinophaga sp.
GAAAGAGCGGGATCAAGCCATTCCTTTTCATCTTCAACCGGCAGTATCAGCGGCATGCGGCCGGCGTTATCGCCGCCGTTGTGAATGCGGCGCATCAGGTCGTTGGCGTTGCGGGTGAGCAGGGTGAAAGTGCCTGGCAGCTCGCCGGTTTCGGTATCGGGAAGATGTGAATAGTTATACAGCCCGGCGATAAAAAAGATATCGCGGTGCCGGAGGCGGATGTAATAGGGGACCTTGTTTTTCCTGCCGGGAATTTCATGATGCTCGAAAAAACCGGTGGCGGGCACCAGGCAGCGGTTGCGGCGGATGCGGCCCCAGTAAGCGTTTGCGTCCAGCACTTTTTCCGAACGCGCGTTCACCATCCATTTACGGCCTTTTCTCACTTCTTCCGGCGTTTTCATATAATGCGGGATCACGCCCCATTCAAATTTCATGAGCTTCAGCATGCCGCTGTTATGCAGCACCACCGGCCATTTTGGGTATGCCTGCGCTACTTTGTGAAAGGTTGGCTCGAAGTGCATGTCCAGCGCGCCCATGTTCTGCAGTTCGGGCAGATAGTCGAATACGGATTCGATGCTGGCGGAAAATGATAGATCGTAACACATGTCGTTATATTTTTTCTATTTCGGACAAGGGGATGTGATAGTCTTTTTTCAGTGTGATAAACAATTCGCCAAAACGTATGAAAAGGTCTGCGGACCGGCTTTCCCGCCCAACGCCATTCATCCGTATAAAACGTTTCACGGCGGCGGCGAGCATAGGGCCGGGCTTCCATTTCTTTTCCCGCAGCAAAGCCGCGTATACGGCATAACCTTCCGGTTGCGTGGCGGCATGGTATAATTTTTCCTTATCGGCCGGATCGTTCATATCGTATATGCGTCTCCGTTTGTCCGAAGCGATGGCGGTGTAATGCGCGTTGGCCTCGCCGGCGGTGCGGTAATGCGACACAAGCAGCGCTTCTTTTACGCCGGGGCGCATGCCGCGCGGGTACGATTGCCGCACGAAATATGTATGGCCGGCCTGAACGAGAACGTCCAGCACCGCGATCTGTAATATGGCGAGCGGGTTGTGCACTGTATTGATATTTTTGACGCTGGGGCTTTTGAACAGGCGCCATGTATGCTTTGAGGAAAGCGCCTTTCGCAGCTGGCATAGTACCGGCGAATCTAGCTAAAAACATCGGCATTTCAGGCAAAGTGCCGTACGATCGCAGCAGCCAGCTGCTCCACCAGCGCCGCGTCCACGGGTTCGCCGGTGGTCACGGCACGGAGGTTGTCCTCTTCGTCCAGCTCAAAGGAAATGCGGCTGCCGGGAAGATCTATGTGGAGGGAAACAGTATAGCCCTTTGCATAGGGAGTGACCTGGTAAACCTGGTCGTGAACGGTAACGGAAAACGGTTCCATAGCGCGAATATCGGTATTCCGGGCGGGTTTTGCCACAAAAGGCGCAGGCCCGGAAAACCGGGCCTGCCAGCGGTCAACGCGCCATGAGGCGGTTGATCGTGTTGGTTAACTCGAATGGGCAGAAAGGCCGGACAACAGTTTCATCCGCGTCGATGCCGAACCAGCCGCTCACGGAGCCGGTCAGGAACGCAGCGGGGATAATGGCGAGCACGGGAAAAGAACGGAGCAGCCTTTGGGACTGAAGCGCGGCGGTCATTTCCTGCAAATGCGGGAACGGCAGCTTCAGGTCTGCGACCACCAGGTCGTAGTCGTGCGCATGCAGCAAGAGCGCAGCTTCTTTCCCGTTATAGGCAAGGTCCGCATCATGGCCTTCTTTCTTTAAAAGCAGTTCTATGACATGGATCATCAGCAGATCATCCACGATTACCAAAATCCTTTTCATATACGAAACATGGTTCATCCATGCAGCATGCTCAACTAAACATAGCTCGCCCTTCCGGGCGCTTACCGGTGTATTCTTATGCTGCTAAAATGGATTATTGATTACTTA
Source organism: Chitinophaga sp. (assembly GCA_051958695.1). Taxonomy (GTDB): domain Bacteria; phylum Bacteroidota; class Bacteroidia; order Chitinophagales; family Chitinophagaceae; genus Chitinophaga. The sequence goes on from JBQCFV010000065.1 coordinate 1,954, forward strand.
GAGACGCGTATACAGGTATACTGGTGCTTTCATGGCCGGGCCAAAGGTGCAGGGAGTATACGGTTAAATTACAAAATCACATTTGCATATACTGTGCCAAAATCGGCTTTGGTTAATGGGTATTAACGTTTGCGCATGTATGTCAGTAGGAAATGACCGGGCACATTTCTATCTTTGCTATCGAGTTCTTTACTTTTATTCATTCTTTCCACAACGAGGCAGGCGGTGAAAACCGCCTTTAATAAGGAACCGTGTGCAAATCACGGGCTGTCGCGCAACTGTAAGTAACGCACCTGAATTACCGCCAGCAATGTTCATTGCCCCCGACCTGAACGGGGTGAGAAGAACGGCGGTAATGTTACGAGCCAGGATACTTGCCCCGCTGTGTAAGACAAATGCTTTCGCGATTTGAAGCAGTAGTCGGAACGGATGGGCATGGCCCGTCGTGCCCTTTCATTCTATCTTCTACACAATTCCTGAAAGCATACCGGAAACTGTAAGGAGCATTAATTCACATTAATGTTTTAACCAAAAAGTTTGATGCGTATGCTTAAACACAACCTCGGCTACCCTCGTATGGGCGCCCAAAGACAGCTTAAAAAAGCCTGTGAGCATTACTGGCAGGGCCGTACCGGCCGCAATGAACTGTTTGCTACAGCCAGGCGGCTGCAGGAGGAGCACTGGCTGTTACAACAGGCCGCCGGCATGGACCTCATCCCGTGCAATGATTTCAGTTTTTACGACCAGGTGCTGGATACCGCCCTTCTGTTCGGCGCCGTGTCGGATCGTTATGCGCCCGTGGTGACCAGCGTCGCGGAGAACGCGGAGATCGACCTGTATTTCGCTATGGCGCGCGGTTACCAGCAACAGGGCCTGGACATCACCGCCATGGAAATGACCAAATGGTTCGACACCAATTATCATTACATCGTTCCCGAGTTTAAGAAAAACCAGGAGTTCCGCCTGCTGAGCAACAAGGTGTTCAACTCCTTCGATGCCGCCAAACACACGCTGGGCGTCATTCCCAAACCGGTGCTGCTCGGCCCCGTATCATTCCTTTTATTGGGCAAGGAAAAAGAAAGCGGGTTCCACCGCATTGAATTGCTGGACAACCTGCTGCCGGTGTACATCCAGGCGCTGCGGCAATTGCAGGAGCGGGGCGCGCAATGGGTACAGCTGGACGAGCCTTTCCTGGCCATGGACCTCAGCGACGCAGAAAAAGCCGCTTACCAGCGTGCTTACGCGGAGATCCGCAAACATTGCAAAGACCTCAAGCTGATGCTGGCCACTTATTTCGAAGGTCTGCGCGACAATGCGGAACTGGCTGCCAATCTGCCAGTGTGCTGTCTGCATATCGACCTGGTGAGGGCGCCGGGGCAGCTGGACGGGCTGCTGCCGCTGCTGCCGCCCAAAACCTCGCTATCGCTGGGAGTGGTAGACGGCCGCAACATCTGGAAGAACGACCATGAGCTATCGTTGAAGCACATACGAAAAGCGGTGGACGCGCTGGGCGAACACCGTGTAATGGTGGCGCCGTCCTGCTCGCTGCTGCATACGCCCGCCGATCTCGACCTGGAAACGGAGCTGGACGAAGAAATGAAGTCCTGGCTGGCTTTCGCGAAGCAGAAGCTGGACGAAGTGCGCGCGCTGGATGAAATTTTCCAGGGCAACGACCGCCTGCTGGAACAGAACCGCCAGGCCATCGCCGCAAGGGCCGCTTCCGCGAGGATACACAAGCCAGCCGTAAAAGCCCGTACGGCGGGCATTACCGAGGAAGACGCCCAACGCCGGAACGTCTTCGCTGTAAGACAGGTATTGCAGGCGGAGCGGCTTCAGCTTCCGCTGTTCCCCACCACCACCATCGGCTCTTTCCCGCAAACCGACGACATCCGCCAGCTGCGCGCCCAATGGCGCAAAGGCCAGCTCGGCACGGATCAATACGAAGCCGCGCTGGAACAGGCCACCGAAAAGGCCATCCGCCTGCAGGAAGAGCTGGGGCTGGACGTGCTGGTGCATGGTGAGTTCGAGCGCAACGACATGGTGGAATATTTCGGGGAAATGCTGGATGGCTTCGTCTTCACGCAAAACGGCTGGGTGCAGAGCTATGGCAGCCGCTGCGTAAAGCCGCCCGTGATCTACGGGGACATAAGCCGCCCGGCGGACATGACGCTCCGCTGGACGAAGTTCGCGCAGTCATGCACGAAGCTGCCCATGAAAGCCATGCTCACCGGACCCGTCACCATCCTGCAATGGTCTTTCGTGCGCAACGACCAGCCGCGCTCCGTTACCACCAGCCAGATAGCCCTGGCGATACGCGACGAAGTGGTGGCGCTGGAAAATGCGGGCATCGGCATCATACAGATCGACGAGCCGGCCATCCGCGAAGGTTTGCCGCTGCGCAAAGCCGACCGCGACGCATACCTGCATTGGGCCGTGAAAGCCTTCAGGGTAGCGGCTTCCGGCGTGAGGGACGATACGCAGGTGCATACGCATATGTGCTACAGCGAGTTCAACGACATCATCGCGCACATTGCCGCGATGGACGCCGATGTGATCACGATAGAGACGTCGCGCTCGCAAATGGAGCTGCTGGAGGCTTTCGCGGATTTTAAATATCCTAACGAGATCGGGCCCGGCGTGTACGACATTCATTCGCCGCGCGTGCCGGGCGTGGAGGAAATGGTGCAGCTGTTGGAAAAAGCGGCCGCGCTGCTGCCGCTCCGGAACCTTTGGGTAAACCCGGACTGCGGGCTGAAAACCCGCAGGTGGCCTGAAACAAAAGCCGCGCTGGAGAATATGGTGCAGGCCGCGAAGGCGGCGAGGGAGAGGATTGTGGAGAAAGTGGGAGTATGATTGTACGGAATATGGCCTGCGCCCGGTAATTCACCGGGCGCAGGCCTTTCTTGCAATAACGTGAGCAGACCGGGTGGCACCCGGGTTTAAAAGATTTATCCGCCTTTTATTTCTTCTCCAACACCCGCCACACCAGCGCCGCTGCAACGCCGCCCACAACGGGCGCCACAACGAAGAGCCAGAGCTGCGCCATCGCCTTCCCGCCGGCGAAAACCGCCGGGCCAAAGCTGCGCGCGGGGTTTACGGAAGTGCCCGTGATCGGTATGGCCACCATATGAATGAGCGTAAGCGTAAGCCCGATAGCCATACCCGCCATGGCGCCGTTGCCCCATTTGCCGGTGCTGCCGAAGATCACGAACAGGAAAAGGAAAGTAAGCACCGCTTCGGCGATGAACGCGGAAGTGGTGTTGTATCCCGCGCCGTAACCTTCGCCCCATCCGTTGGAGCCTAACGCCCATTCGCCGGGCATCCAGCCGTTTAGACCGTTTTGTATGCAATACAACACGGCCGCGCCGATCACGGCGCCGATGAGCTGCGCGATAATATAACCCAGCGCATCCTTGCCGCTGATCTTGCCCGCCACGAGCATCGCGATCGTAATGGCAGGGTTGATATGACAGCCGGAAATGCCGCCGATCGCATAACACATAACGAGCACCGCCAGCCCGAAAGCGAACGCGATACCGAGAATACCGATGCCGGCCGGCCCCGTCAGCGAAACGCCGGACACTACCGCCGCGCCGCAGCCAAATAATACAAGGGCAAAAGTGCCGACCAGCTCCGCAAAGTACTTGGTGGATGATCTTATTTCCATAAGGTTCAGGTTTTGAGCTATAAACAACAGAACCCGGCTTATTGTTGTTTCGGTGGAAAATGGGAAGCCCGCATTTGTTCCGCCGCGCCCGCAATGGATTCCCGCAGGAGGTCCGGCTGGATGATCTATTCATACACCCGCGTCTCCAGCGAAGGCCATATCGCTTGCAGGCTGATCTTCGGTTTGCGGCAGAGATATACGGGGATGTTATTTTCTTCGTCAATGGCGTAAGGGTGACGGATCATTTTGATCAGAAGGTGTTCTTCATACACCTTTTCCACCACCTCAGGC
>JBQCFV010000066.1:0-4246 GCA_051958695.1 Chitinophaga sp.
TCTTTGGCGCCCGCCTGCTCAGCGGAATCGCGCACCGCGCGTTTTTCCACCTCGGTAATGCTGGAAGGGATGCAGATCACCATTTTCCAGCTGGGGGCAAACAAAGGCTTCTTGGGATACACCATTTTGATAAGCTCGCGGAGCATACCCTCTGCAGCATTGAAATCCGCGATCACGCCGTCTTTCAGCGGACGGATGGTTCGCAGGTATTCATGCGTTTTCTCGTGCATCATCATTGCCTTTTTGCCAACGGCAACGATCTTGCCACTGGCGCGTTCTATAGCTACAATGGAAGGCTCGTCCACCACTACCGAATCGTTGTGGATGATCAGCGTGTTGGCGGTTCCAAGGTCTATTGCAATCTCCTGAGTTAAAAAGTTAAAGAAGCCCATGTGTTGATACGGTCAAAAATATTTGATGCAAAAATGAATAATTCTAACGAATATACGAGACAATTATCGGATTATTCAACAGATATACAGAAATAAATGAAAGAAATGCTTTATGCATATTTCAGCTCTCCCTGAACCTCCTGCGAGTACCGTTACCCAACGAACTCGAAACCGATGTCCCGCCTGTAGTACTTGCCCCCGAACGTAATGCGCTCTGCCGTTTGTTTTGAGTGCGCCAGCGCAACCTGCAAATCGCTTGCCAAAGATGTGATAGCCAGCACCCTGCCGCCATTCGTGAGCACCTTATCTCCCTCCGATCTTGTACCTGCGTGAAACACCAGCTGGTCTTTTCCCGGCGCCGGAATGCCGGTGATCTCCTTCCCTTTTTCGTACGCTTCGGGGTAGCCGCCGCTTACGAGCATTACGGTGGTGGCGGCTCTCGGGTCTTCGAACACTTCGATGCCTCCCAGCTGCTGCCCGGGCACGGCTGCGAACAGCGCTACCAGGTCGTTCTGCAGGCGCGGCATCACCACTTCGGTTTCCGGGTCGCCCATGCGGCAGTTGTATTCGATCACGTACGGCGCGCCGTTCACGCTGATGAGGCCGAAGAAGATAAAGCCCTGGTACACGATGTTTTCCTTCGCAAGACCTTCCACCGTTGGGCGGATGATCTGTTCGTCCACCTGCTTCATAAACGCTTCGTTCGCAAAGGGAACGGGCGATACGGCGCCCATGCCGCCGGTGTTGAGACCGGTATCTCCCTCGCCGATGCGTTTGTAATCCTTCGCAACCGGCAGCAGGCGGTAGTTTTTCCCGTCCGTGAGCACGAACACGGAGCATTCGATGCCGGTAAGGAACTGTTCGATCACCACTTTGCGGCCCGCGTCGCCAAACTTGGCGGCGTTGATCATCTCGCCAAATTCTTTCACCGCTTCTTCGTGGTCGGAAGTGATCACCACGCCCTTGCCCGCTGCCAGGCCATCGGCCTTCAGCACGATGGGCAGGGAATGCTGCCGCAGGTAGGCCACGCCTTCGTCGAAATTGTCAGCGCTAAATTCGCGGTAGGCCGCGGTGGGTATGTTGTGACGGAGCATGAACTCCTTGGCGAAAGCCTTGCTGCCCTCCAGTTTGGCGCCTTCGGTGGAAGGGCCTATCACCGGAATGTGCCGCAGGGCTTCGTCGTTCTGAAAATAATCGTAAATGCCGTTCACCAGCGGTTCTTCCGAACCGGGCACCACCATGGAAATGTTATTGTCCAGGCAAAAAGCACGGATGGCGGCAAAATCGCTCACCCCGATATTCACATTTTCGCCGTGCTGCGCCGTGCCTGCATTGCCGGGGGCGATGAAGAGCTTCGAGCAAGCCGGGCTTTGTGTCATTTTCCAGGCCAGGGCATGTTCCCGGCCGCCGCTACCTAACAGTAAAATGTTCATAATGGATTGAAACGTAATAAAATGAGGGGAATCTCCGGTGCGGGACCCGTTGCGGTCCCCGCGGAAAATTTTTGCAAAGTACGGTCAAAAAAACCGGTTTTTTTATGCAGATACCTGATTTTATTTAACTTGCCTGCCTTAACCTGCTTTTTTAAACATAAAATTTTTTCAAAACTAACCATTTATGAATACAACAACTGTTGCTTTAGAGACGGAGGCATCGGTACAGAAAGGCCATCCGAAAGGGCTGGGCGTTCTTTTTGCGACCGAGATGTGGGAGCGGTTCAACTTTTACGGGATGAGGGCCATCCTCACGCTTTTCCTGGTAAACGCGCTTGCTTTTTCCGATTCCGATTCTTCCATCATTTACGGCGGTTTTCTCGGGCTCTGTTATCTCACGCCGATGCTCGGCGGGTATATTGCGGACCGTTACCTCGGCAACCGCAACTGCATCATACTCGGCGGCTTCACGATGTCCGTCGGCCAGTTGTTGATGTTCCTGAGCGCCTTTATTTATGCCGGCGATCTCGGTACGGCCAAGCTCGTGATGTGGGCTGGTCTTTTTGTGCTGATCATCGGGAACGGCTTCTTCAAACCCAATATCTCTTCCATGGTAGGCCAGCTGTACCCGAAAGGCGACAACCGGCTCGATTCCGCGTTCACCATCTTCTATATGGGCATCAACGTGGGCGCTATGCTGGGCATGACCATCTGCCCCCTGCTGGGCGACGTGGTGGTGAATGCCGGGGAGCCGAATGAGTACCGCGTGGTATCCGCTTTCAAATGGGGCTTCCTGGCCGCGGGCATTGCCATGCTGCTGGGCACCGTGCTGTTCTACTTCCTGAAAAACAAATACGTGGTAACGCCCGATGGGAAACCCGTGGGCGCAAAACCCCGCTTTGATAACAACCTTGCGCAGGGCGCGGAGGCGGACAAAGCCAAATTCACCAGCGGCGCCGTTGCCGGTGTGCTTGCATTGATGGTGGTGCTGTTCGTAGGCATCCACTACCTCAGCATCGACAGTACCGTTCTGGTGCAGAACCCGATCAAGGTTTGGATCTATCCTTTCATCTACGCGGCGGGCATCAGCCTGGCAGTGCTGATCCTCACGGATAAATCCATCACCAAAATAGAACGCGACCGCATTCTCGTGATCTATGCGGTAGCCTTCTTCGTGATCTTCTTCTGGGCCTGTTTCGAGCAGGCGGGCTCTTCGCTCACCTTCATCGCCGACCGGCAGACGGACCGTACGCTCTTTGGCTGGAACATGCCGCCGAGCTCCGTGCAGAACGCCAATTCCTTCTTCATCATCATTTTCGCCATACCCGTCAGCATTATATGGATGTTCCTCCAGAAAAGGAACATGGAGCCCATCTCTCCCGTAAAACAGTCCATGGGCCTGGCTTTGCTAGCCATCGGTTCGCTGATCATCGGCCTGCAGGTAAAAGGTCTCGGCACCGCTGAAAAACTCGGCGTAATCTGGCTGATCGTGATGTACCTCTTTCATACGCTCGGCGAATTATGCCTTTCACCGATCGGTTTGTCCCTCGTGTCCAAGCTCGCCCCGCTCCGCTTCTCCTCGCTGCTGATGGGCGTATGGTTCTTGTCCAACGCCTCCGGCTACGCGCTGGCGGGTACTTTGGGCACGCTGCTGCCGCCTACCGGCGATAAGTTCGAAGCGGCGGAAAAAGCAGGCATCGCGCTGCAGCCGATACTGGACAAAACGGTCACCGCCACCACGGAACAGCTGGCCACGCTGAAATCGCTCAACATCCCGAGCCATTACCCTTCTTTCCTCGGCTTCTCCATCCATAACCTCTTCGAGTTCTTTATGGTGATGGTGATACTGCCCGGCACCGCAGCCGTGCTGCTGTTCCTGATCTCCGGGCTGCTGAAAAAGAAAATGCACGGCGTCCGCTAGTTTGATCTCAACGCGATCCCGTCAGGATATTCAAAGGAGCAGGCGATCTCACCCTGCTCCTTTTTACTTATATTTAGCTGCTATTACCTTATATCAACCTGTATGTCAGACAACAAATTCAAACCTTTTGTAGCGCCGGACATGATGATGAAAGAGTTGACCCTGAAAAGCATCCTGCTGGGATGCATCGCGGGCGTCATCTTTGGTGCTGCCACCGTATATCTCGCCCTGAAAGCGGGTTTGACCGTATCCGCGTCCATCCCTATTTCCGTGATCGCCATCACGCTCGGGCGGCGTTTTTTCAAGACCACCATTCTCGAGAACTATATCATTCAAACCACCGGCTCTGCCGGTGAATCCATCGCTTCGGGCGTCGTTTTCACGCTTCCAGGCTTCCTGTTCCTTTCGGCGGAAAGCGGCGGGAAAGACTTTTTCAGTTACGCTACCATTCTCACCCTCGCCATTTTCGGCGGCATATTGGGCACGCTGATGATGATCCC
>JBQCFV010000067.1:0-8094 GCA_051958695.1 Chitinophaga sp.
GCGGGCGGCGGCGGCGGACCAGCAAACGCCCGCCTGAGTTTTACCAGCACCCACAAAAGGATGCCGTATCCTATATAGCTGAAAAGGAGGATAAACAACCCGGAAAACAATATGATCTTGGCAATGCTCATGTAAGGCAGGGGTAAATCAGGCGGCAAGTTAAAAAACAATTTTGAAACGCATTTTTAAAACGCAGGCTTTCAGGAACGGTTTACCGCCCGTTTACGAATGATATTACGCCATTCACCCGGAAAATATGCGCACTTGCCAAATTCAGGTATTAGAAATAAATATTTATTATACTTTTACACCCGGTTAGACACCCGAAAGGAATTTTAATACTGGATCGAATACCGTATATATACTGAAAATATTTTTTTTCTTGCGGCGTTCAAAAAAATTCAATTAAATTTACTTCGTCTTTAACCATTACTTCCTTAGCCATCTCCTCTGAAATTCTTCATTAATTTATTGCAATGGTATCCTGACTGTCTGATCTCGATTGGCTTTATCTGCCTTCCGTCTACAACAGCCTGATTCCATTTCCGACCTATCCCCTGGAAAATCAAAGATGACCGTTAACCGCTTGCGCATCCTTTAAAAAGATGTTCGCGGCAATGGTGAAAAAGTTAGTCTTTAATTTTCTAAACATAAGAGAACAATGAAGAAATTAGTACTTGTAGTAGATGATAGCCCCGCGTTGAGAATGTTACTGGAAGCGATGTTGAAACAGAAATATAAGGTAGTGGTTGCGGGAGACGGATTGAGTGCTCTGATGTGGTTGAATAATGGAAATACGCCTGATCTGATCATCACAGATATACAAATGCCCCAAATGGATGGATGGGAACTTACCGGCATCCTGAACGACAATCCGCTGTATAACGACATCCCGGTGATGGTATTGACCGGCACCCGCGTGGATAACCTGGATGTGGTTCCCTCAAACGTCGTAAGCGTTATTCAGAAACCTTTCGACCCCACCCATCTCGTGAAACTGATCGATGTACAATTAAATACAACACCTATTGAAGCGGTGTCATGACCCGTCATGACGGCGCAATTAACAACCCATAAATCGAATCGGCATGATGTCAATTTTAACAGTACCTGTACCGGATTCGCAAAAAATTGGACCCCGAATCATCAACATCTCGAGAAGTGCAACACAATCGTATGTACTTTGTATCGGCAACAGCGCGTTTCTGCACGAGGTCGCCGATCAGTGTGAAGAGAGAATGCTGACTGCGCAAACTTACCAGACTGCCCGCATTATAATAATGGAGCAGCTGATGCTGGGCCTCCGGCCGGCTTTCGTGATCTGCAACATAAACGCAGGCGCGGAAGCGCAAACCTATTTGTCGCTTGTCCGCAGCTTTAACGAGCTGCAGGATACGCCGTTTATGGTATACGTTGAAACGCTCGATGCCAGGAAAAAGCAGCAGCTGAGGAACATGGGCGGTATAGACCATGTGTTCACCGCAGGGTTCGGCGCCGGCGATTTCCTGAACAGGTTAGCCGCCGTGAAAAGAGTAAAGGAGCTTGTGAAAAGCAATCGTCCGAAAGAAGTGCGTTCGCGCAACCTCGGCAGCCTTCTGAATTACTGCCTGAAAAGAACGCTCGATATTTCGATCGCAGCCACCGGCCTGCTGCTCGCGAGTCCTGTACTGATTGGCATCGCCATCGGCATCAAGCTCGAAAGCCGCGGTCCCGTTTTTTATATTTCAAAACGCGCCGGCCAGGGATACAGGATATTCAAGTTCTACAAGTTCCGTACCATGGTGGCCGAGGCGGATAAGCAGGTGAGCCAGATGAGCCATCTGAATCAATATGATGCCAACAGCGCAGGGCCGGTGTTCTTCAAAGTGAGCAACGACCCGAGGGTAACGCGTTTCGGCGCATTCCTCCGCAATACCAGCCTCGACGAGATCCCACAATTACTGAACGTGATCCTTGGCGATATGTCGCTGGTAGGTAACCGCCCGCTGCCGCTTTATGAGGCCGCATCGCTCACCACCGATTCGTACGCCGGCCGCTTTCTCGCGCCTGCCGGCCTTACCGGTCTCTGGCAGATCAAAAAAAGAGGCACCAAGGATATGAGCGTGGACGAGCGCATCAGGCTCGATATCGAATATGCGGAAAAACATTCGGTGATGTATGATATATGGATACTGGCGAACACGCCGAACGCCCTGTTGCAGAAAGAAAACGTATAAGCCGCGGAGAGAATTGTAAGCCGTCAGAGAACAGATTTTATTTTATAACCGAGTACAATGAATAACACCGTAGAGAAGCAGACCGCTCCCCTGGTTTCGATCATTGCATTGAATTATAACCAGACGACGGTAACCTGCGAGTTCCTGGAAACTACCAAGCACCTTACTTACCGGAACTTTGAGACCATTGTTGTTGACAATGGCTCCGCTATAGATCCCAGCGCCCAGATAGAAGCCGGGAGCTACCCTAACCTTAAGCTGATATTAAGTCCGGTAAACCTTGGTTTTACAGGCGGCAATAACCTGGGCATGCAGCATGCTTCAGGCGATTTTGTGTTTATTGTCAACAACGATACTGAAATGACGCCTGATCTGCTGGAACAGCTGCTGGCGCCTTTCGCGGAAGATCCGGCCATTGGCGTGGTGTGCCCCAAGATCAGGTTCTACCATCACCCCAATGTGATCCAGTACGCAGGTTTCCACCCCATGAACCTGCTCACCGGCCGCACCTGGGCGGTAGGCAGCAAGGAGGAGGACAATGGGCAGCACAACGTGTCTGGTCCCACCAACTGTGCGCACGGCGCGGCCATGTTGGTGAAACGCGAAGTGATTGACAAAGTCGGCCGTTTCGCAGACAAGTTCTTTATCTATTACGAAGAATCCGACTGGTCCGCCAGGATACTGAGGGCCGGGTATAAAATATACTACGCGGCCCAGGGCCTGATCTATCATAAGGAATCGATCACCATGGGAAAGGAAAGCCCGCTGAAAGTATATTTCCATACCCGCAACCGCATTTTGTACATGCGCAGGAACACCAATAAAAAACAACTCGCCGTGTTCCTCCTGTTTTTCGGTTTCCTGACCTTTCCCAAAGCCGTGGCTTCGTACACGCTAAAAGGCCAGTTCAAACATCTGCGGTCTTTCCTGAAAGGCACGTTCTGGAACTTTACCAACTCGAGTTATTCACCCGTTTAAACCGTAAAAATCATTATAATGGCAAAAATAGTTTCCCTTGTTACCGGCGGCGCCGGATTTATCGGCTCCCATGTAGTAAAGCACTGCCTTGCACTGGGGCATGAAGTGGTGGTGCTCGACGATCTCAGCGGTGGCTTTGAAGATCATATCCCCGAAGGCGCCATTTTCGTGCAGGGCTCAGTTTCCGACGAAGTATTGGTGACCAGCCTGTTCGACCAGTACCGTTTTACTTATGTATATCACCTGGCAGCTTACGCAGCGGAAGGGCTTTCGCACTTTATCCGCCGCTTTAACTATAACAACAACCTCATTGGCAGCATCAACCTGATCAACGAATCGGTGAAGCATAAAGTGAAATGTTTTGTATTCACTTCCTCTATCGCAGTATATGGCGCAGGCCAGCTGCCGATGCGCGAAAACATGGTGCCGATGCCGGAAGATCCGTACGGTGTGTCCAAATACGCGGTTGAGCTGGACCTGAAAGCGGCGCATGAAATGTTCGGTCTCGATTACATCGTGTTCCGCCCACACAATGTATACGGCGAGAACCAGAACATCGGCGATAAATACCGCAACGTGATCGGCATTTTTATGAACCAGATCATGCAGGGCCTGCCGCTGACCATCTTTGGAGATGGAGAGCAAACCCGCGCCTTCAGCTTTATCGACGATGTGGCGATCCCCATTGCGCAAAGCGTAAATACACCCGCCGCTTACAACCAGGTGTTTAACATCGGGGCGGACAAACCGTACACGGTGAACGAGCTGGCGAAAGTAGTAGGCAGCGTGTTTGGCGTAACGCCCGATATCAAATACCTGGCGGCCCGTAACGAAGTAATGCATGCTTATTCCGACCACTCCAAAGCGCATAGCGTGTTTGGCGAAGGCTGCGGCATCAGCCTTCAGGAAGGTATCGAACGCATGGGCGCATGGGCTAAAAAAGTAGGCGCGCGCAAGAGCAAGGAGTTCGGCGAGATCGAAATATATGAAAAGCTGCCGCAGGGCTGGGAGCGTAAGATTGACGAACCCGTTCCGGCAACCGCAGGATAATGGCAGCTTCCCGTAAAATAAGAATATTGCAGGCCATCCGGCAGGGCCAGATCGGCGGCGGCGAGTCTCATGTACTGAGCCTCGTGGCCGCGCTGGACAAAGACCGCTTCGATCCCGTGGTGCTGTCTTTTACAGACGGCCCCATGATCGACCGCTTGCGGCAGATGAACGTGCCCAGCCACGTGATCAGCTCCGCGAAACCTTTCGATCCGGCTTGCGTCAGCAAGGTGAATGCGCTGTTGAGGAAAGAAGAGATCGACATCGTGCACGCGCATGGCACCCGGGCGGCCAGTAATCTTTTTCTCCCTGCCAGGCTTGGCGGTCTCCCCATGGTGTACACTATTCACGGGTGGTCTTTTCACCAGGACCAACCGTTCTTTAAAAAACATCTCAGGATATTTTCAGAGCGCATGCTCACCAGCCTTGCGAAGAAGAACATCTCCGTTTCCGCCAGCAACCGCGAAACGGGTACCCGCCATTTTTCGGGCTTCCGCTCTGAAGTGATCAATAACGGTATCGACCTCGATCATTTCAATCCCGCCCGCGCATTGAAAGATCTGCGGGAAGAACTGGGTATTCCGGCGGACCATACCGTGTTCGGTTATATTGCCCGCATCACCTTGCAAAAGGACCCGCTTACGCTCATCCGTGCTTTCAGCCTGGCATTGCGGCAGAACAGCAACATGACGCTACTGGTGGTGGGAGATGGCGATCTGAAGCGCGAAACGGTGGAACTGGCCGGCTCGCTGGGCATTTCCGCACATATACGTTTTCAGCCTTTCAGAACGGACGTACCCGAGGTGCTGAACGCCATCGATGTGTTCTGCCTGCCTTCCCTCTGGGAAGGAATGCCCATCGGTCTCCTCGAAGCAATGGCCATGGCGAAGGCAGTGATCGTAACAGCGGTTGACGGCTCGCGCGAGATCGTTCAGCACGATCAGAATGGCGTGATCGTACCGGTAAAAGATCCTGAAGCGCTGGCGGGGGCAATGACGCAGCTCCATCGCGACGCCGCTCTGCGCGGTCGTTTGCAGGCAGCTGCAGCCACTACGGTAAGCCGCGAGTACTGCATGAAAAAAATGGCGCGGAAGGTGGAAGGCATCTATTCCGGGATTATACAAACTCATCAACGCATCAACATTCATGAACCGAATCACATATGAATATGATCGCCTGGCGGACAGAAAACGGCTCGACTTTATCGCCGGCGCCGTGCAAAGCAGGTTTTCCGACAAGGCCCGCATTCTCGACGTGGGCTGCGGAAACGGCGTGATCAGCAGGCATCTTGGCAAACTGGGATTTAACGTGCTCGGCATCGACGTCAGCGAGGCTGCCATCGAAAAAGCGAGGGAGCTGAACAACATGGGCCATGTGAAATTTGAAGTGCTGAGCGCAGAACAGTTAGTGGCGGACGGGCAAACTTTCGACGCCGTGATCTGCAGCGAAGTGCTCGAGCATTTATCACAACCCTCTGCATTGCTGAAAGTGCTGCACCAGTCCATCAAGCCGGACGGCATACTGATCGTGACCGTGCCCAACGGCTCGGGGCCGCGGGAGCTGCTCGTTACAAGACCCGTGCTGAAGATGCGCGAGAAGAACGGGTTCATCTGGAAAATGGTATCGAAAGTAAAAAGCGGTCTCGGATACAACGGTACTACCGTGCAGTCCGCAGCCAGCAATCTGGACCATATCCAGTTCTTTAAAAGAAAAGATCTCCGCCGCCTGTCCGAAGAAAACGATTTTACGATCGTAGGGTTCGGCAAGGCGAATTTTATAGAAGACGTATTTCCTTTTTCTTTCGTGACCAAAAGAGTGCCCGCCCTTCAATGGCTGGATTGCAAAGTGGCAGACCTGTTGCCGTACCAGTTCACCGGAGGATTTTTTACGGTTTGGGTAAAAAAAGATAGATAATGTATACAGTGCTCCTCATCCTGTTCATCATCATACAGGCGATCATCGGGTTCTACTTGCTTCAGCCGCTGCTGTTGCTGCTGCTACATTTGCTGGCAAAACCGTTTCACCCCAAAAACGCTGCGCCGGCTGAAGCTGAGGCCAAGGATATGGATATTGCCGTGATCGTTACCGCCTATAAAAACCTCGGACTGGTGACGCCGCTGGCGGATTCGTTGCTGAAACAGCGTTACAGCCGGTTTACGGCGTATATCGTTGCCGATGCCTGCGAGGGACTGGAGCTGGGTGAAGTTAACGATGAAAGGATCGTGCTGCTGAGAACGCCCTCGCCCCTGACCGCAAAGATCAGGTCGATTGACTATGCGCTGAAGAACTGCAGGAAGGAGCACGACGCCATGGTAATACTGGATGCGGACAACCTGGTGCACCCCAACTATCTCGAAGTGCTCAACGGTTACTTCAAACGCGGCTACCGGGCGGTTCAAACCAACCTCATGGCCAAGAACCTCAACAACGCTTACGCGAGGATGGATGCAGCCGGTAACTACTTCTACAATTTTATCGACCGGAAGATAAGAATGGAGTTCGGGCTGTCCGCCAACATCTGGGGGCTGGGCATCGCCATGAAAACGGAGCTGTACCGCTCGGTGATCTACCGCAACTTCCTCGGCGGTTTTGATAAAAAGATACAGGCCGATATCGTGAAAGTGATCCCCCAACTGGCGTATGCCGAAGAGGCATACGTGTACGACGAAAAGATCGATACCGGCGATGCGCTGGAAACCCAGCGCACCCGCTGGATAAACGCCTATTTCAAATACTTTAAATACGGCTGGCAGGTATTGACGGCCGGTATCCGGAGAGGCAGCTTCAACCTGTTTTATTTCGGAGTGAACCTGCTGCGTCCCCCGCAATTTCTCCAGCTGCTAGGCGGTATGCTGATGCTGCTGATCAACATCTGGGTGTCCCCCCCGGCCGCATGGCTCTGGCTGGTTATCCTGGCGCAATTTCCACTTTCTTTCCTTTCCATCGTAGCGGTAATGAACCCGGGAAGGGGCGTGCTGAAATCGCTCGCCTGGCTGCCGCTGGTGTTCGCCAGGCAGCTGAAAGCATTTTTCCAGATCAGGAAAGCCAACAAAACATTCCTTCAAACTTCCAACAACAAGGTGATCTACATCGAAGACGTGATCAACCAGTAACGTACTTTGCCATAATTCAAATGTGAAATGCTTAAATTGCCGGGTAAACCGGCAATTTATGGCAGAAGAAACAGTAGAAGTACGCCTTCTCACCGCAGAAGATTATCTCGACCTCAAAGAATCCATGGTGTCCGCCTACCAGGACATGCAGGGCAGTTACTGGCGTGAAGGCACCATCCAGAAGCTCATCAGCCTTTTCCCCGACGGGCAGATAGCCGTTACCGTCAATGGGAAAGTGGTGGGATGCGCGCTCGCCATCATCGTGGATTATGAAAAATTCGGCGACGATCACACCTACGAGCAGATCACCGGCTATTATACCTTCAACACGCATAACCCGAAAGGGGACACGCTGTACGGCATCGAGGTGTTTGTAAATCCCGAATACCGCGGCAGGCGCCTCGCCCGCAGGCTGTACGACGCGCGCAAGGCGCTCTGCGAGAACCTCAACCTCGAAGGCATCGTGGCCGGCGGCCGTATTCCCAATTACGAAAAGTATGCGGACCAGATGAGCCCGCGCATTTATATCGAAAAGGTGCGCGACAAGGAGATCTATGATCCCACGCTCACGTTCCAGTTCAGCAACGATTTCATCGTTAAAAAGATCCTCCGCAATTATCTTCCCAACGACCAGGCTTCCAAAGGTTTCGCCACATTGCTGCAATGGTTCAATATCTATTATGAAAAAGACCTCGATACCATCCGCTACAACAAATCCACCGTGCGCATCGGGCTGGTGC
>JBQCFV010000068.1:0-2722 GCA_051958695.1 Chitinophaga sp.
CGCCTTTGCTGACCCCGGACGGACCGGTTTCTTTCCCCGCGGCCTATCCCGTCGGCTTTTATTATATCGGCAGGAAGGTTATCCACAACACCCAGCTTTTCCTAAAAAACAAAACGGCCGCCAAAGCGCAGTTCTTTGATAAGAAGCTGACCGTACGCGCGGACCTGACCTTCCAGAGCAACGATATCGGTTCGCAGCAGAACCGCGTGCAGGTGCCCTACAGCCGCTCGAAAGACGTGATCGGCTACACCGGTACCAATACGAACGACATACAGGAAAGAAGAAGAACGACGAATTATCTCGCTACCAACTTCTACGCGGATTATGTGACGTCTATCAACGATGTGCACAACTTCACCTTCCTGGCCGGTTTCAACTACGAGCAATCGCGGTACAAGAACCTCACGGTGCAAAGGAACGGTATTGTGTATGCGGACGCGGACGACATCAACCTGGCGCTGGGGCAAAGCATCGTAACGACAGGCGGCAACGAGAAGTGGGCGATCGCCGGCGGCTTCTACCGCATCAACTACAACTTCCGTGAACGTTACCTGCTCGAAGTGAACGGGCGTTACGACGGTTCTTCCAAATTCCCCACCGACCAGCAATGGGCGTTTTTCCCTTCTGCGTCCGCAGGATGGAGGGTGTCTGAAGAACCTTTCTGGTCGGTAAGCCCGAATGTCCTGTCCAACGTGAAGCTGCGCGCTTCCTACGGTTCGCTGGGCAATGGTAATATCGCTCCTTATTCATTTTATGAGGAATTTCCCATCACGCAGTCCGGCCGCATCATCAACGGCATCCGTCCGCAAAAGACGAACCAGCCGGGCGTTGTACCTGACGGGCTCACCTGGGAAACGTCCACCACCGCTAACATCGGCCTCGATTTCAGCAGCCTCAACAACCGGCTGACTTTTGTGGGCGACATCTACCGCCGCTGGACGAAAGATATGTTCACCGTGGGGCCCACCGTGCCGGAAGTATTCGGTACCTCGGTGCCGAAAGGCAATTACGCTGACCTCGAAACGACGGGCTGGGAGCTGTCCGTTAACTGGTCGGACCAGTTCAAGATGGCGTCCAAACCGTTCAACTATGGGGTGCGCTTTACCCTCGCGGATTCCAGGGCGATCATCACCAAGTACAACAACCCGGATAAAAACCTGTCCGACTACTACGTAGGCCAGCGCATCGGCGAGATCTGGGGATACCGCGTGGAAGGGCTGTTCACTTCGATGGATGATATCACCGCATCCCCCTCCCAAAGCAATGTTCCCAGCACCAATACCCGCAAGAATTACCCGGGCGACCTCAAGTTCAAAAACCTCGACGGCGACAAAGTTATTTACCAGGGCCTGAACAGGGTGGGTGACTCCGGCGACAAAACGATCATCGGCAATTCCGAGCCGCGTTACATGTACGGGTTGAGCCTTAACGGCGACTGGAACGGGCTTTTCGTGTCCGCTTTTTTCCAGGGCGTGATGAAGCAGGATTGGTACCCTTCCCGGGAAGCCCGCTTCTGGGGCCAGTACAACCGGCCTTACAACGCTTACCCGCGCTGGCAGGAGAACAACCAGTTCCGTGAAGAGCTGGGCAACTTTGACGCCTATCTGCCCCGCCTCGTAGGGTATATCGCGCAAGGCACCGGCCGTGCGCTGGCGGTGGCCAACGACCGTTTCCTGCAGAACGCGGCGTACATCAGGCTGCGGAACGTGCAGTTGGGGTATACGCTCCCGCAGCGCATCGTTTCCAAAATACACGCACGGGATGCGAAAGTATACCTGTCCGCCGAAAACCTCTGGACCTGGTCGCCCATGTACAAATGGACGAGGGACACGGACGTGACCAGTATCTATGGTTCCGACCGTGACTTAAGCGGCGGCACCAGCGGCGACGGTTACAATTACCCCATGCTGAAAGCGATATCAATTGGTTTGACCATCAACTTTTAAATTATGAGAACTGGAAAAATATTCGATTATACGATCGCACTGTTCCTGCTGCTGTCCGCAAGCGCCTGCAGCCTGGACGAAGTGCCGGTGGATACCGCCACCAACCAGGCTGTATTCGGATCGGAAAACGGCCTGGAGTTATACGTCAATTCATTTTACGACATGCTGCCGAATACGGACGTAGGCGTGTTCCAGGGTGACGACAACTCGGACCTGGTGGCTCGCAACGGCGTGGACGACTATCTCGCTCCGAACGCGCTCAGCCCCATCACCAGCTCCGGTTGGAACTGGACGGACCTCCGGAACATCAACTTCTTTATCGAGAACGCCGAAAAAAGCACGGTGCCGTCTAAGGGTCATTACCTCGGCGTTGCGCATTTTTTCCGCGCGCTGTTTTATTTTGAAAAAGTAAAGCGTTTTGGTGATGTGCCCTGGATAGACAAGCCGATCGATGTGAACGACGACGCAACGTTGTACGCGCCGCGCGATAACAGGTTTGACGTGATGGACAAAGTGCTGGCCGACCTGAACTACGCCATAGAAAATATCACCCTCACGTCCGACGCAAGCTGCACGCGCATCACCCAGGACGTTGCGCGCGCGTATAAAACGCGCATCTGCCTGTTTGAAGCCTCATTCCGCAAATACCATACGGATTACGACAAGCAGTCCACCGCCGCAGCATGGTACGAGGAAGTGGTGAAAGAGGCCAACAATATCAAGAAATATTCGCTGCACCAGGGCGCCGCGCCGGACAGGGGATCCCGTGAGCTGTT
>JBQCFV010000069.1:0-3687 GCA_051958695.1 Chitinophaga sp.
CTTTGCGGTGGAAGCGCGCGGGCCGCGGAAAAGCTCGTCGACCGTTTCGTGGAACAGGGCGATCCAACGGTCGAAATGCGGCTGGTCGATGGGGAGACTGCGGTGCTTGGCGTAAGGCGCACCCTGGTATTCCATGATGCCCAGCAGCTGGGCGCCCCAGAAGCGGTACATGGTCTGAAGGTGTTTGCCCCAGGCCGCCGCCGGAATCCGTTCCGCGAAGATCGGCCCCAGCAAAGCATCCTGCTGGATCTTGCCGTAAAAGGCATCTACCATCAGCTGTATGTCCTCTATTTGCTCAATATCACGCATACCGCAAAGTTCGGATATCCCCCGGTTTTTACCGCTGACAAAGATCAGCCGCGTTATTTGTGACGCACAAAGCCGATCTCGTCGCGCGCATTGTTCTCCCACTCGATGATCTCCACCAGGAATTTCTGGATGTAACGCGTTACGTTTTCCTCCGTTACTTCCTCGGGCTCAATGGTTTCAAGCGTATCGTTCTTCGGTTTATCCTCCGTCATCCCGTCAATAAAAGGATAGCTGATCCATACCACGATCTGCCCGTTGCGGGTTTGTGAAAAAGACAGGAAACCGCCGATCTTCATTTTCTGCACTACGCTGAACGGCGACTGCTCCACGATGCCGCTCGGCTCATGGTCGAACACGAGGTAAACGGCTTCCAGGCCCAGCATCAGTTCGTTGGCGCCGGCTTTCCAGTTGAGCTTGTGCTGTTCGGTAATGCCGCTCAGGAACTGGATGAGGAAAGGCTTGGACTTTGTTTGCCAGCAGGCCCGCCGCTCCTGCACCTTTTGCAGCACGGCAGTATATTCCTTTGTGAGTTCGCTGATACTATTCATAACTGGATAAAATAACGGCTGCGCCGGGAATGGCGCAGCCGTATGAATGAATGATTAAAGTTGTTCGTAGAGCCTTCTTAAACGGTCCCGGGTCATCAGCTTTTGCCAGTCTTTACCCAGCGCGTTTTCCCAAAGCGGCGCAAGCCCCATGCTCACGTCGATCATTTTGTTGAAGTCTTCATCCGTGAGCCCTTTGGTGATGTGCTGCGGAATTTCCACCTGGTGCTTGTCTACCATCTGCTTAAATTCCTTCACACCGGCGGGATAAAACTCTTCCAGCTTGTCGAACACGATGCAGTTGCCGATGCCGTGCTTGGTGCCAAGCAGGTAGCTCAGCCCGTAGCTCACCGCATGCGCCACGCCCACCTGCGAATACGCGATGCTCATCCCGCCTGCGTAAGACGCCATCATGAGCTTTTCGTCCGCATCATCGTCCCAGTGCTCTTTTTTCAGGTAGATCTCCTGGCAAAGCTCCAGCGCCTTTTCTCCGTAGGAACGGCTGAAAGCGTTGAGGTACGTGCCTTCCAGCGACTCGATGCAGTGAATGTAACAATCCATCGCGGTATAAAAACGCTGGTTCACCGGCGCGTTCTTTGTCAGTTCGGGATCGAGCACGATCTGGTTGAACGGCGTGAAGTCGGAGTTCATGCCGAGCTTTTTGGTGGGGCCGGTCAGCACGGTGGTCCTGCTCACTTCGGCGCCGGTGCCGGAGAGCGTAGGAATGCCGACCTTATATACCGCGGGATTTTTTATGAGGTCCCAGCCCTGGTAATCCGCGGAGGAGCCGGGGTTGGTCATCATGAGGGCCACGGCTTTCGCCATGTCCATCGTGGAACCGCCGCCGATGCCGATGATGCCGCTCACTTCGCCGAACTCGGCTTTCAGCTCGTCCCTCAAACGGTCTACATACACGGTTTTCGGCTCATGGGTCACGTCGATGAACACTACCTTGTCTTTCCCGCGCAGCGGGATGCGCTAAATAAACGGCTGGTTGCCTTCAAAAAAGTGATCGACAAAAAATATCATCGGCGCATCGCCTTTGCGGTGAGGAGCGATGATCTCGTCTACCTGGTTGAAAGCACCGCGGCCGAAAATGACATAACCGACGAGTTTAAAATTCCTGAATTTCATGTATTCACAATGTTTTACGTGTCTGTAATTATCGCCCAAGCAGCTTCGACGCGCGGTCGAGGTCTTCCGGCGTATCGATCTCCACGCCCATGTAATCGGTCACCACCATTTTCATCGGGATGCCATTCTCAAGATAGCGCAGGCATTCGATCTTTTCGGCGGCTTCCAGCGGGCTCATGGGCGTGCGGGTGAACTGCAGCAGCGCCTCGCGGCGGAAAGCGTAGATGCCGATGTGCTCATAATAAATAGAGGCAACGGACGTGTCCCTCGGGTAAGGGATCACGGAGCGGGAAAAGAACAGTGCATTGAAATCCTTGTCCACGGCCACTTTCACAAAGTTCGGATCTTCGATGTCCTTTTTTTCTTTCAGCACCTGCATCAGGGAAGCTACCTGTACTTTTTTCCCTGCTTCACCTTCAAACACCTGCAGCAATTTTTCCAGCGGCTCTTTTTGGGTGAAGGGCGTATCGCCCTGCACGTTCACCACGATGTCCACGTCTTCCATATCTTCCACGGCTTCGGCGATGCGGTCGGAGCCGCTTTCGTGCTCGCGTTTGCTCATCACGGCCTTTCCGCCGTTGCGGGTGATCTCTTCGAATATCACATCGCTGTCGGTCACCACCATTACTTCGTCGAACACGCCGGTGGCGCGGGTGGATTCGTAGGTGCGCCAGATGACGGTTTTGCCCGCCAGCACGGCCATCATTTTACCCGGGAACCGCGTGGCTGCATATCTTGCGGGGATCAGTGCGACTGTTTTCATGTACGGTGCTTGGTTTATAAAACGCTTTTCACGGCGGCGGCCAGTTTAGCGGCGCGGTCGCGCAGCTCTTCATCCGTCCAGGCGAGGCTGATGGGGAAGGAAATGCAACGGCCGATAACGGCGTCGGAAGCCGGGAATTCTTTTGTTTTATACTGCGCGAGGGCTTCCATCAGCGGCGCGGCGAAACGCGTGAGCACGGAGCTGTTTTTCAGATGGTCCCATTTGCGGAAATAATGCCAGTTGTTGTCGAACCAGTGGAATGCGGGCAGACCGGCGGCTTTGATGGCTTTGGCGGCCGCACGCGCGGTTTCCAGGTCGGGCAGGAAGAAGGTGAGATGCGTGCAGCTGTCGCCTTCCGGATCGGGGATGCGGCGGAAAGTGATGCCGGGAACCTCTGCCAGCGTGCTTTTCAGCACTTCCGTGTTGTTGCGGAGGATGGCGAGGAATTTATCCAGCTTGCGGATCTGCGCCAGGCCCACGGCGGCATGCAGTTCGGAAATACGGTAGTTGTAGCCGAGGTACGGGTGACCGTCGGCACCGCGGTCCGCGCCGCCGAGGTGGTCGTGACCATGATCGGAGTATGCGTCGCATTTGGTGTATACGTCTTCGGAATTGGTGATCACCGCACCGCCTTCGGCGCAGGTAATGGTTTTTACGAAGTCGAAGGAGAAAGTGCCTGCATCGCCGATGGAACCGAGCGCACGGCCTTTATAAGTGGCGCCGGTAGACTGGCAGGCGTCTTCCAGCAGCAGCAGCTTGTGTTCTTTACAGATCGCCGTCAGCGCGTCGAGGTCGGCCATGGAGCCGCACATATGCACGGGCATGATAGCCTTGGTTTTGGGCGTAATGGCGGCCTTTACGGCGGCGGGATCGAGGGTGAGGGTATCATCCACGTCCACGAGCACGGGCGTAGCGCCAACGCTCAGCACGGCTTCG
>JBQCFV010000070.1:0-5323 GCA_051958695.1 Chitinophaga sp.
ATCATGGCCCTTGCACTGTTGCAGGCGTCCGCGCCAAGCGCGATGGCGCGCAGCAGGTGGAAGCCGGACAATATCTTTCCTGACGCGATGATCCTGATATGCTGACGGATATTGAAACCGTTGAGCATGTTATGCACGAACGCGAGCCCGTCGAGCAGCGGTGCGCCCACATGGTTGGAAAATTCCTGCGGCGCCGCGCCGGTGCCGCCTTCGCCGCCGTCTACCGTAATGAAGTCGGGGTAAATGTCAAGCTCGATCATGGCCTTGCAGATGCCGATAAATTCGCTTTTCCTGCCAATGCAAAGCTTGAAGCCGGTAGGCTTGCCGCCGGACAGCTCGCGCATGCGCTGGATGAACAATACCAACTCCCTCGGGTTGGAAAACGCGCTATGAAAAGGCGGCGAATACACGGTGGTACCGGGTTTCACATGACGGATGGCCGCGATCTCGGGGGTATTCTTTTTTGCGGGAAGAATGCCGCCGTGGCCGGGTTTGGCGCCCTGGGAGAGTTTCAGCTCTATCATTTTTACCTGCGGCGCGGCCGCTTTTTTTGCGAACAGCTCGCCGGAGAAATTGCCGTCGTCGTCGCGGCAGCCGAAATACCCGGTGCCGATCTGCCAGATGATGTCGCCTTCATGTTTCAGGTGATAGGGGCTGAGACCGCCTTCACCGGTGTTATGCGCGAAGTTGCCGATCTTTGCGCCCGCGTTCAGCGCCTCGATGGCGTTGCTGCTCAGCGAGCCGAAGCTCATGGCGGACACATTGAAGATGCTGGCGGAATAAGGTTGTGTGCAATCCTTGTTGCCGATCGTAACGCGCGGCCTATGGTCGAGTTGATGAAAATCTTTGGGGGAAATGGAATGGCTCATCCATTCGTAGCCTTCTTCATATACGTCCAGCTGCGTACCGAACGGCATGGTGTCCATCTCGCGTTTGGCGCGCTGGTAAATGGTGGAACGGTCGATGCGGTTCACCGGCCGCCCGTCGATGTCGGACTCCACGAAATACTGGTACATTTTGGGCCGCAATGCTTCCATCCAGTAACGCATTCTCCCGAATACAGGATACGTGCGCATGATGGAATGCGCGGTTTGCCGCATGTCGTTCACACCCATGATAAATAGCGTGATAATAGCCGCCAGCAGCACATACCACCAGGCACTAACGTAATATCCCAGCAGGAATGCGCCGATGATCCCGATAACCGAACTGATAATAAATCCTTTCCGCATTGTTGGTCGTTTTTTAATCAAGTGCAAATTTAGGGAATATTCATATTGACGGCTGTTTTGCACAATTCGCACGCAAAGCTGCAGAATGCTGGAAAGCCCTCCGGCCGAAGCAGCAAAACATAAAGAATTATGAAAAAACCGGCAGGAAACTTAGAATTTATCTTTTGCGGGAATTTTCCGCCACGGCATAAAACGCGGCAGGCTTCTTGCAGCTGACAAGAGGAAACCGAGCAGGACACCATACGACCGGCAAAACAGGAAGTTTACCTCGAAAAAAAATCGGAACATGCGCCCCGGCATCATTACGGCATCTTCATCCGTCCATCGGCCCTTAAACCATATGTTATGAGAAATCTGTTAGCGATCTGTTTGCTGGGCGCGCAATTGAGCACCGCGTCCCTTGCCGCCCAACCCAAAAACGAAGTGATCCCCGAAAACGACAGTCTTGCAACCGGCGGCGACATCGTATTCCGGCTTTTTGGTAAAACCCGCGAAGACCTTTTTTCCAACTACCTCCGCATCACGCGCGGCGAACAAACGGAGTTTGCCGAAGCCCTGATGCAATACGAAACCGAAAAATCGCCTTTCGCCAGCGAACGCAATTACCTGCTTAGGTTGTACAACGAAAAATTCGAGACGGTGGACGAACAGATGATGACCGAGCTCACCAAAAGCATGCTGCGCAACGACAAAGAGCTGGTATCGCTGCAAACGCGCTATTACCGCCGCATGATCAAGCTGCTGGGCAGTAACCGCGCGGCGATGTTCTTCCAGCTGGACAATTACCTGGAACTCGCCAGCAAGCTGTACATCCAGGGCGGCCTGCCATACATCAAAGAGCTGGAAAGCGACCGCAAGCTGGCCGTGGCGCGGCTGGAGCATGAAGTGCAGTAACGGGAACAATTGCGGCTGTTTTTTGTTCTAGTTTTTATGCAGACCGATTTAAAACCGGCCCTTCAGCAGGAGCTTGCCAACGTGCTCGATTTCTGGATGAAACATACGATAGATGAGCAGTCCGGCGGATTTTACGGCCGGCTGGCCCATGACAATACGCCCGACCGTTTTGCGTTGAAAGGCGCAGTGCTCAATGCCCGCATCCTCTGGACGTTCTCCGCCGCATATGCCGCCCTGCGCGAGCCCGCGTACCTCGAAACGGCCCGCCGCGCGTATGATTACATCAACGAATACTTGGTGGACAGGGAGTTTGGCGGCGTGCTCTGGTGTGTGGACTATTCCGGGCAACCCGTGGAGACGCAGAAGCAGGTGTACGACATCTCTTTTACAGTATATGCTTTCGCCGAATATTACCGTGCTTCCGGGCTGGAAGAAGCAAAAGAAAAAGCCATCGGTCTGTACAGCCTGATCCAGCTGTATGGGTATGATTGTATTTACGGCGGTTATGAAGAAGCCTTTACCCGCGACTGGAAACCGCCGCTGCAGCCGGAAATAAAAACGGACGTGAAAAAATCGATGAATACGCACCTGCATATTCTCGAAGCTTATGCAGCTTTATATTCCATCTGGCCGGACGCCGGGCTGAAAGGCCACCTGCGCGATCTGCTGCTGGTTTTTCACGATAAGATCGCGGACAGGGAAACCGGGCATCTCCATCTTTACTTTGATGAACAGTGGAACCCGCAGGGCCATTCCATCAGCTACGGGCATGATATCGAAGCCAGCTGGCTGTTGCAGCAGGCCGCGGAAATTTTAGGGGATGAAAGCCTGGTCGAAAAATTCAAAGCGCTCTCCTTACGCATGGCGGATGCCGCCGCCGAAGGGCTCGACGCGGACGGAGGGCTCTGGCAGGAATTTGACGGCGAAGGGAAAAAATTCTCCACTGAAAAAAAATGGTGGCCGCAGGCCGAAGCTATCGTGGGATTTGTAAATGCTTACCAGAACAGCCACGATGAAAAATACCTGCGGCTGGCGGAAAACACCTGGGAATTTATCCGCTCGCACATCCTCGACCAGGAGCATGGCGAATGGCGCTGGGGCATCGATGCGGACAAACAAAAGCTGGAGCAGGATAAAGTGGGCCTCTGGAAATGCCCCTATCACAACAGCCGCGCCTGTCTTGAAGTGATCAGGCGGTTATAGCGCGTAAAGTTCATAGAAAACCCGTAATAAATAGTAGCTTTGCGCGCGGCATTCCCGCATTTTTCCTGATCAAATTCTAACATATCCGCATGGCCGTTCAAATCGATGTGATCATACCTTCATTCAGACTGGAAGAGCATTACCTGCTGCCGATCCTTTCCCTGAAAACGCCTGCGGACACCGAGATCAGGTTCTTTCTTGTTGCCGACAATCCTTCCGTAGTGCCTTCGCCGGCCATCCGCCAGCTGGTGGACGATCAGCGGGTGTTTTTATCCGTCAACCCGCAAAACCTCGGCGCTGCGCGCACGCGCAACAAAGCCATGGAAATGGGCAGCGGCGAATGGATTCTTTTTCTTGACGACGACATTACCGTGCCGGCCAACCTGCTGGAGATCTATTCGGAAGCCATCCACCGTTTCCCGGATGAGATCGGTTTTATCGGGCTGGTGAGCATGCCCCCGCCGAAAAAAGCATTTTCCCACGCCATCGTCGCCAGCGGCAGCATGGATATTTTCAAGATCGCGAAAGACCTTAAGTCGTTTGCCTGGGGCGCCACCGCGAACATGATGATCAGCCGCAGGGCGATGGGAGAGGTGCGTTTTTCGGAGATCTACCCGAAAGCGGGCGGGGGAGAAGATGTTGATTTTTTTATGAACATCCGTGAGCGCAACGGCTACAGAAACTTCAAATCCTTGCCGGAAGCGGCGGTGGAGCATCCCTGGTGGAACAACGAAGCCTCCAATTTTAAAAGGCCTTTCCGTTACGGCATGGGCAATAGCTGGCTGCCCCAGCGCAATCCCAGGTATGCCTATCATGATTTTCCCAATACCGTTGAGGTCGTTTTTCTTTCGTTGCTGGCGGGTGTGGCGGCGCTCTTTTTTCAGCCTTCGTTATTGCCTGCAGTGGGATTATTCATCGCCGGCATTGCGCTGATCGAGATACTGGCAGGAGCGGTGCAGGCAGCCAAAAGAAAAGCAAAGCCGGACGTCCGGGTATACTTTTATCTTTTGCTGCTGCGGCTCACGCAGGAAGCGGGCATGTTATGGGGAAACCTTTCCAGGTGGCGTTTCCAGGGGATCACCGAACGGTTCAATTACAACGGCAACTCCAGGAAGATACAGTTTTACCGCACGAACACCTATAAGCTCGTGAAATGGGTGTTGTATCCTTTGCTGGTGATCTGGATCTGGCGGTTTTACACTTCCGCATAAAAACCCGCCCTATCTACACTTCGGCATACCCGTTCAAACAGGAAATGATCTTGTAACGGATCGCTTCCATGTAGCGGTATTCATTCGCCACCACTTCAGATTTTGAATTGCATTTATGGTGAAGGTGATAGCACACCGCTGCCATCTTGAGGCGTTTCTTGAGAATGCCCGCATTGATGAGGCGCGCCGCCAGCTCGTTGTCTTCCGAGCCCCAGCCGCTGAAGGTATTGTTATACCCGTTGATGGCAATAAAGTCTTCTTTCCAGAAAGCAAGGTTGCAGCCTTTGGTGTTGGTGGATTTTTGTTTGGTCATCCTGAAGATGAAAGAGAAAAAGGGTAAACGCAGCGAGTTGATCCTGCTGCCGATGCCGATGCTGAAAAAATGCAGCGGGGCGTGATAACCGTATGAGAGGATCTCGCTGGTCTTCGATTCGCTGATCATCGTACGGGCGCCCTGTATGAACCGGCCGCGCCGCGCGTTGCGCACATGATCTTCCACGAAACGGGGGTGCAATAAAATGTCACCGTCTATTTCAATTATATAATCGACTTCGGATAATTTAACGGCTTTGTTGAGGATAATGGTTTTCCTGAAACCGTCGTCTTCGTGCCAGGCATGTTTGAAAGGAACACGGAGGATATGTTCCCACCGGCGGATCACGTCCGCGGTGGCGGGGCCCGAACCGTCATCGGCGATGATGATCTCGTCCGGCATTCTCGACTGCATTTGGATACTGGCAAAGATAGTTTCAAGCGCCTTTGGCCAGTTGTAGGTTGAAATCA
>JBQCFV010000071.1:0-2791 GCA_051958695.1 Chitinophaga sp.
ACAGCGTGATGAGGTTGATTGAGATGTTGAACGCCTGCATGCACACGAACGACCCGACGAGCGAGACAGGGACGGCCAGCGTCGGGATCAGCGTCGAGCGCCAGTCACCCAGGAAGATGAATACCACCAGGCCCACCAGGAGGAACGCTTCCACCAGCGTATGGATCACTTTTTCGATGGATGCATCGAGGAATTTGGAAACGTCATAGCTGATCTCGTAATCCATTCCGGGAGGGAAGGAGCTTTTTTTGATCTCCTCCAGCTTTTCCTTGATGCGTTTGATCACGTCGCTGGCGTTGCTGCCGTACGTTTGTTTCAGCACGATGGCCGCGGAAGGAGGGTTGTTGAGGTTGGAATAGATATCGTAAAATTCGCTGCCGAACTCCACGTCCGCGATGTCTTTCAGGTAAAGCACCTCTCCGTCGGCGCTGGCGCGGATGATCACGTTTTTGTACTGCTCGGGCTTGTTGTAGCGCCCGGGGTAGGTCAATACATATTCCAATGCTTCGGAGCGCTGACCGTCCGCGCGGCCGAGCCTGCCGGGCGAACCGATGATGCTCTGGCTGCCCAGCGCTTCCATCACTTCGTCCGTCGATACGTTGTAAGCGCGCATGCGGTCGGGTTTCAGCCAGATGCGCATCGCATATTGGCGGCTGCCGAGGATCTTCGCGTGGCCGATCCCTTTTACCCTTCTCAGCTCCTGCAGTATGTTGATGTTGGCATAGTTGTAGAGGAAATTCTCGTTCGCTTTGGGATCTTTGCTGTACACGTTCACATACATCAGCATGTTCGGCTGCAGTATGTTCACGACGATCCCTTCGCGCTGCACCAGCGGCGGCAGCCTGCTGGTTACCTGCTCAATGCGGTTCTTTACGTTTACGACGGCCTGGCTGGGATCCGTGCCCAGCTCAAAAACGACCTGTATGGTGGCTTCGCCGGCGCTCGTGGCGTCGGAGGTCATGTACTTCATACCCGGCACGCCGTTCACGGCTTTTTCCATCGGTATAAGCACCGACTGCACCAGCACGTCTGCGCTGGCGCCCGGGTACGCCACGCTCACCAGTACCCTGGGAGGCGCAATGGACGGGAATTGCGAGGTAGGAAGGGTGTTGATGGCCAGTACGCCCAGGAAGATAATGAAGAGAGATATCACTATCGCGAACACCGGCCTTTTCATGAAAATATTAAACATCCTGTTATTTTTTTGTTCTTACATTATTCCGTCGGCAGCGTCAGCTGGGCGAGCAATTTGCCCGGCTCTTCGTAGTCGAATGTTATCTTGTCGTTGTTCTTCACTTTACGCAGGCCTTCCAGCAGTATCTTCTCGTTTTCGGCGAGACCTTCCTTCACTACGTACAGGTCGGGCATTTCCGTGCCGACCGTAATGTGCCGCAGCTGCACTACGTTGTCTTTGTTCACCACGAACACATATTTTTTGTCGAGTATTTCGAGGGTAGCTTTCTGCGGGATGATGATCGCGTCTTTGATGGGTTGCCTGATGAGCACGTTGCCTGTTTCGCCGTGGCGCAGCAGCCGCTCCTGGTTGGGGAAAGTGGCCCTGAAAGCGATGTTGCCGGTTTCGTTGTTAAACTCGCCTTCAATGGTTTCCACCACGCCCTGGTGAGCGAAAACTTCGTTGTTCGCCATCAGCAGGTCCACCTTCAGTTTTTCTTTCGGCTTTGCACCGGAGGCATAGCTTAAATATTCCGGTTCGGACACGTTGAAGTATACCCACATGCGGCTGTTATCTGACAGGCTGGTGAGCAGGTCGCCTTCTTCAACAAGACTGCCGATCTTCAGGTGCAGTACGTCGATGATACCGTCAAACGGCGCCCTGATCTCTGTAAACGCAAGATGCGCCTGGGCCAGCGCCAATTCGGCTTTTGCTTTTTTCAGCTTCGCTTTTGCCAGTGCCAGCTCGTTTTGCGATACCACGTTCCTGTCCGCCAGCGCCTGCGTGTTCTTCACTTCGATCCCGGCCGCTTCGGCTTCCGCCTCGGCCCGGAGGGCTTCCGCTTCGTACAGCCGGGGCATGATCTTGAATAAGAGCTGGCCTGCTTTTACGGTCTGGCCTTCGTCTACGTAAATTCCTTCCAGGTACCCTTTTTCCTGCGCGCGCAATTCGATGTTGCGGATGGAGCGTATCTGGCATACGTATTCTTTGGTAATGGTAGTGTCCATTTTCAGCGGACTGGTAACCACCAGCTTCGCATGGCTTTCCTTGTTTTCTTCTTTCGGTTTGCAGCTTGTATGGCACAATAAGGCGCACAAGCCCGCGAGCATGAGAATCTTTTTCATCGTGTATTAGGTGTTCTTAAATCACTTTTTTTGACAGCCCGTCAGTACGTGCACGACAATCCCGGCCGGTAGAACAGGTGGCTATACAGGAAGCGCGGTAAAAACGGGAATAGTGGAGAGCGGGCAAATTATTTTGCCGGAGCCGGGGTTACAATCAAATCCTTATGACGAGATTGAAAATAAATTTGCAGGAAGAATAAAAAGAGAAGTGTTTACAAAAAGGTAGTGGGGCTTTTTCGAAGAGAGCGATATTTTCAACGGGGTCTTCCTTAAAGAATGTGATGCAGAAATTACGGGTTTCGAGATGTTTGCTGAAAAGTACCGCCTCATCCTCCTTTTCGTCTATCTCAATAGCCTTTGCTTTGATGTGGCTTTTGCGCGTATGCGGTAAGGGAACGCAGCTGATGCCGGTGTTGTCGCTCTGGAAAGCGGCGCGGGTAGCGTGCTCGTACGCGTGCAGCTGGGAGCAATACGCGCGGTGGTGGAAGGTAAA
>JBQCFV010000072.1:0-2760 GCA_051958695.1 Chitinophaga sp.
TCCCAGTCGAGACCTTTAGGGATCGGCGCGGAAGCCGTAGGCCAGGGAATACCCTGCGGCCAAACGGGGCGGTTGGTCCAGCAGTAAACGGTATGCACGTCGCCCACGAGGCCGGCGTTATACCATTCCATGAGCTGGCGCACGCCGTCGCCGGAGGCGCCCTGGTTGCCCATCTGGGTCACTACTTTGTATTTTTTGGCTGCTTCGGTGAGCATGCGCGCTTCGTAAATGTCATGCGTAAGCGGCTTTTGCACATATACGTGTTTGCCGAGCTGCATGGCAGCCATGGCGGCTACGGCATGGGTGTGGTCCGGCGTGGATACGGACACGGCATCGATGTTTTTGTGCTCTTTGTCCAGCATTTCGCGGAAATCCTTGTAATACTTCGCTTTCGGGAAACGTTTCACCGAGTTGGCCGCGCGGTTGTCGTCCACGTCGCATAATACCACGATGTCTGCCGGGCCTTTGGCAAACTCGGCGATATCGCTTTGTCCTTTACCGCCAACGCCGATGCCCGCAACGCGCAGCCTGTCGCTGGGCGCGGTATAGCCTTTTCCTTTTCCTCCTAAAACGTGACGTGGAACGATCATGAACCCGGCCGCTGCTGTTGCGCCAGTAGTTAGAAATGATCTACGTGAAATCTGGTTTCCTTCGTTATTTTTTTCCTGAACCATGATTTGATAAATTTTCGTTCAATATAATAGAAAAATCCTTAGAATTTCCAAATTACTCGATAAGCGGCGTCCGTGCTAAATCGATTTTATAAAGGGGGCGGCGAAAATCCCCTTCCGGTACGAATTACAAGTTAATAAACCATCCCGTTATGTTCCCATTAATTTTGACCGGATTGCCGTTTTAATGTTATTTTTAGCCGCCACCAAAACTGTTACAACAATGTCGCTTCAACGCAAGCATCCCGTTGCGCTGCCGTTCCTGTTTTTTTCTGAAATGTGGGAACGGTTTGGTTTTTACCTGCTGCTGGCCATTCTGCAGCTTTACCTGACGGACGCGGAAAGCGGCGGATGGGCTATGGACCGCAAAAAGGCCGTGGATATTTTCGGGACCTTTATCGCCTTTGTTTATCTCACGCCGTTCGTAGGCGGTCTGCTGGCGGACCGCAAGCTGGGTTATTCAAAATCGATCATCATCGGCGGTATCCTGATGGGTTTTGGTTACATCGGGCTGTCCGTTCAGAACCTGACCGTGTTTTACCTGTCGCTGGGGCTTATTTGCGTGGGGAACGGCTTCTTCAAACCCAACATTTCCACGCTGCTCGGCAACGTGTACAACGACCCGCAGTACAAACCAAGGAAAGACACGGGGTATAATATTTTTTATATGGGCATCAACATCGGCGCGTTCATCTGCACCTTTTTTGCCGCCTACCTGCGCAACAGCATCAACTGGGGCGCGGCCTTTATCGCCGCCGGCATCGGCATGTTCCTTGGCGTGATCATTTTCATCGCCGGGCTGAAACATTACCGGCATGCCGATGTGCGCAAACCCGAGCAGCCAGGGGATATGCCGCTGGGCAGCATTTTCGCGCAGGTATTCCTGCCCGTGCTGGTGGTGGGGTATGTAGGATGGGTCATTCCCGGCAACATCTTCGGCTCCGACTCCACGGACGCGTTCATCTTTGCCTGCCTGCCCATCATTTATTTTTTTGCCAACCTGCTGCGCAAAGCCAGCGCGGGCGATAAACAACCCGTCAAAGCATTGCTCGCCATCTTTGCCGTGTCCGTCATGTTCTGGGCCGTGTTCAAGCAGAACGGCACCGCGCTCACCACCTGGGCGCAATTCTACACCGACCGCGAGCTGTCGCCCGCTATCGAAGCGCCGGCGCAATCATTGTACCTCGCCGAAACCGTGACCAACGTTACCGATTCCGTAGTGGCATACGATCATGAGTTCAGGGTGATCAAGGATGCGCATGGCCAGCCGGTGGAGGAATTGGGCGTGCCCGTATATCTCAAGAACGTGGCGCCGGAGCATATGCCCGCGGAAGGCGCCAGCATCAGCGTAGTGAACACCGAGCTGTTCCAGTCGGTGAACCCGTTTTTTGTAATCATCCTCACGCCGCTCATAGTGGCGTTATTCACCTACCTGCGCAAACGCAACCGCGAGCCCAGCACGCCCACGAAGATCGCATGGGGTTTGCTGATCTCGTCGTTGTCCACGTTTATGATGGTGGCGGCCGTGTATTTCTGCAACAACGGCGCGGAAAAATCGTCGATGTGGTGGCTGTTCGGCTGTTACGGCGTGATCACGGCCGGCGAGCTGTTGCTCAGTCCCATGGGGCTTTCCCTCGTATCCAAGCTCAGCCCGCCGCGTTTTACTTCGCTGATGATGGGCGGCTGGTTCCTGGCTACTTCCATTGGTAACAAACTATCTGGTGTGCTCGCCGCGTTGTGGGATACGTACGACAACAAGATGAATTATTTCCTGGTGAACTTCGTGCTGCTCGGTTTCGCGGCCGGCCTCATCTTCGTGATGCTGCGCTGGCTGAATAAAGTGTTTAAGGAACATGTCCAGTAAAAAAAATTGCGCGGAATTTTCAAAGTTGAAAAAGAGATCTCTTTAACTTCGGAAGATGAGAGGGATAAAATAAAAAAGAGTCAAAAGAAAGACCTCGATACCGCGCAAAAACAAGCCCGGCTTTCCCGGAGGAAAACCAGGCAGTTCATTCTGTTGGTTCCTGATGATAACTAAACATATTGCGCCAATGCTTCCAGATTGGGCGCCAAAGGCCAGTCCCCTGGT
>JBQCFV010000073.1:0-3193 GCA_051958695.1 Chitinophaga sp.
TGTAAACGGGTGGAGTGGGTACCAACAGCTTGTTGACGTCGGCCGCGAGGGTGAAGGTGTGGTCTTCGGTATGCACGAAGGAATACCCGCCGCCGATGCGGAGGTTCATGGGCAGGAAGGTCTTTTTCGTATTATCGTCCGAGTACCGCAGCCGCGAGCCGAGATTGGTGAAGCTCACGCCCCAGCAATAACGGTTGCCGCCTTCGATGTGGTCGGCGTACCCCTGGTAATACAATCCAACGTCTCCCGCCACCGCGTTGGCCGGCTGCAGCTGCTGCCCGTTGAAGGTGCCCGAGCCCATTTCGCTGCGAATGTACCGCAGCGCCACTGCCAGGCTGAAACGCTGGCCCAGCTTGCGTGCGTAAGTAGCGTCGATGGAATATTCTTTGGGCCGGTACTGCTGCAGCTCCATGCCGTTCTCGTCGCGGAAGGTTACGTCGCCGTAATTGAAATATTTGACGGAGAGGCCGATGCTTTGCTGCTCTTCAAAGGTCTTGAAGGCGGAAACGTAGGCCATATGTGTTTTATGATCGTCGAGGTCGAACATCCAGGGGGCGTACGAGGCGCTCACGCCCCACGGCCCCGCGAACGGCAGCTTGGCGGCGTTGCCGAACATGCTGTTGGCATCGGGCTGCGCGCCGGTAACGGCATCGCCCATGCCGCTGGTGCGCGCGTCCGGGTTCACGAGCAGGAACGATGCGCCCACATTGAGCTGCTGCTGCTGGGATTTTTGCGCCATCAACGGATGCACGGCCGCCAGGGCCATCAGTGCAATCATGATCAAATGCTTCATGGTGATCTGTTTTAGGCTACTGAACAATGAGTTTTTCGGTGAATACATGCCCGTTCACCTTGAAGATGACGGTATAGATCCCCGAAGCCAGCTTGTCCACGGGAGTGGGAATGGTGATCTTGCCCGCTCCGTACACCTTTACGTCCTGGTAAATGACCTGCCCGGCGGTGTTCATGAGCATGAATACGACGGTGGCGTCCGTGAGGAGGTTAAAGGAGATCCGGACCGTGGTGAGCGCTGGATTGGGGTAGAGCATGAAGTCAAGAACGGGGCTGGCGCCCTGCGGCGGATGGGGGATCACTTCAGGCTGCTGGAAGCCCTGGGTTAGCATCAGGCCGCTGCCGGGAAGGGTCAGTACGGCGGGTTCTCCGATGGTATAATCGAGCAGGATGCCGCCGGCCGTGCCTGAGCTGCCGCTGCTGGCCACTACTTCCCTGACGAGCACCAGCTGCGAGCGCGCAGGCAGCCAGGCGAGAGCCAGGAAGATGGCCATCAGCAAGAGTTTGGTAGAACAATGTTTCATACATGAATGGTTATGTGATGGTAATGAAAACAAAGGGCAATAGCCGTCCGTACGCAGGCTTTACTGCGCGAACGCCTGAAGATCATGGCAATGAAATCCCTGGACGCAGATTTCGTCGCATAGCCTTCTTTGGAGATGATAGTCAACGGACCGCAAGCCCGTCGTCAGTTTGGGGTACCCGGGGGAAACATTGCTTTATGCACTGCCACGGCCTTTTGGTCAGCAGCCAGGCGTTCGGTCTGGAATTGCCGGGTATTCTATGGTTACTCGCCGATGCATACGGCCAGGCCGGGCGGTATTCGGTCGCGCCCGGGCCTTCACGCTGTTATTCGGTCGGTTGATTGAGTGTTAACATATTCGGGGTCGAAAAAGTTTATAATAAGCTAAAGGTAACAACTGTCTTCTTTGAGGAAAACCGTCATTTCATTTTTGGCGGGTTTGGGATGACGGGCGGTTGAATTTGGCGGACGATTTAACAATGGCAAGACGTAACTTTGTTCCGCGGGAAACGGAAACCCGCCCGCAGCGGGACAATTAAACGAATGAGTTTCAACATCCCGGCGCAGCCGGATATTTAACAATCACGCAAAGAATATCCTGTTTATTTATTGATAATAAATGATTACCTTTGCCCCCCAAATTGCATTACTTATAGTCATTTTACTTTTATGGCAGACTTAAGATTTCAAAGAAACTTTGGTATTGCGGCGCACATCGATGCCGGTAAGACCACTACCACAGAGCGTATCCTGTATTATACAGGGAAGACCCACAAAATCGGTGAGGTTCACGAAGGGGCAGCCACCATGGACTGGATGGCCCAGGAGCAGGAGAGAGGTATTACCATTACATCTGCTGCTACTACCTGTTTCTGGAACTTCCCGACCAACCAGGGAAAGAATACGCCTGATTCCAAGCAATATAAATTCAACATCATCGATACCCCGGGTCACGTGGACTTTACCGTGGAAGTAGAGCGCTCCCTGCGCGTACTCGACGGTCTGGTTGCGCTGTTCTGCGCCGTATCCGGTGTTGAGCCCCAGTCTGAGACCGTATGGCGCCAGGCTAACAAATACCGCGTTCCCCGCGTAGGCTTCGTGAACAAAATGGACCGCTCCGGTGCGGACTTCCTGAACGTGGTAAAACAGGTGAAGGAAATGCTCGGCGCAAACCCCGTTCCCCTGATGCTGCCCATCGGCGCTGAAGACAGCTTCAAAGGCGTGGTGGACCTCATCACTATGAAAGGTATCATCTGGGACGAAGAAGGCAAAGGCGCAACTTACCAGGAGATCGACATCCCGGCAGACATGCAGGAGGAAGCCGAAGAATGGCGCGCCAAGCTCGTTGAGGCCGTTGCCGAATACGACGACAAGCTGATGGAGAAATTCTTCGAAGATCCCAATTCCATTTCTGAAGACGAGATCCACGAAGCGATCCGCAAAGCCACCATCGACATGGCCATCATTCCGATGATGTGCGGTTCTTCCTTCAAAAATAAAGGCGTGCAGAAAATGCTGGACGGCGTTTGCCGCTACCTGCCTTCTCCGCTGGACGTTGAGGCCGTAAAAGGCACCAACCCCGACAATGGCGAAGAGATCGAACGTCACCCCAATGCAAAAGAACCTTTTGCCGCCCTGGCGTTCAAGATCGCTACCGACCCCTTCGTGGGCCGTCTCGCGTTCTTCCGGGTTTATTCCGGCCACCTGGACGCTGGTTCTTACGTACTGAACACCCGTACCGGCAAAAACGAGCGTATCAGCCGTATCATGCAGATGCACGCCAACAAGCAGAACCCGATCGACTTCATCGAAGCAGGTGACATCGGAGCTGCCGTAGGTTTTAAAGATATCAAAACCGGTGACACCCTCTGCGCGGAA
>JBQCFV010000074.1:0-12207 GCA_051958695.1 Chitinophaga sp.
AGCGAAATCCAACATTGATTTGAGCCTCAAGTACAAGGTAAAAGACATGTCTTTGGCCGAATGGGGCCGTAAGGAAATCCAGCTGGCGGAAGCCGAAATGCCGGGTCTGATGGCCCTGCGTGAAGAATACGGTAAGACCCAGCCCCTGAAAGGCGCCCGTATCGCGGGCTGTCTGCACATGACTATCCAGACTGCCGTGCTGATCGAGACCCTGGTGGCCCTCGGCGCAGAGGTACAATGGAGCTCCTGCAACATCTTTTCTACGCAAGACCATGCCGCCGCCGCTATCGCAGCTGCTGGCATTCCCGTATACGCCTGGAAAGGCCTGAATGAAGAAGAATTCAACTGGTGCATCGAACAGACTTTGTTCTTCGGCAGCACCGACCGCCCGCTCAACATGATCCTGGACGACGGTGGCGACCTCACCAATATGGTGTTCGACGTTTACCCCGAGCTGATCCAGCACATCAAAGGCCTCAGCGAAGAAACCACTACGGGCGTTCACCGCCTGTACGTGCGCATGAAAGCAGGCACCCTGCCCATGCCCGCAATAAATATCCACGACTCCGTTACCAAATCCAAGTTCGATAACAAATACGGCTGCCGCGAATCCTGCGTGGACGCCATCCGCCGTGCTACCGACGTAATGATCGCCGGTAAAGTGGCTGTTGTAGCTGGTTTTGGCGACGTAGGCAAAGGCTCCGCAGAATCTCTCGCCGGCGCCGGCGCCCGTGTGATCGTTACCGAGATCGACCCCATCTGCGCCCTTCAGGCCGCAATGGAAGGTTATGAAGTGAAAAAAATGGCCGATGCGGTGAAAGAAGCCGACATCATCGTGACCACCACCGGTTGCCGCGATATCATCACCGGCGAACACTTCAAAGCCATGAAAGACAAAGCCATCGTCTGCAACATCGGCCACTTCGATATCGAAATCGACGTTGCCTGGCTGAACACGAACTTCGGTCATGCCAAAGTGGAGATCAAACCGCAGGTAGACAAATACACCATTGACGGCAAAGACATCATCCTGCTGGCTGAAGGCCGCCTCGTGAACCTGGGCTGCGCCACCGGCCACCCCTCTTTTGTGATGAGCAACTCTTTCACCAACCAGACCCTTGCCCAACTCGAACTCTGGACCAACTCCGCCAGCTACGAGAACAAGGTGTATGTGCTTCCCAAACACCTGGACGAAAAAGTAGCCCGCCTGCACCTGAAAAAGATCGGTGTGGAGCTGGACACGCTTACCTCCGCCCAGTCCTCCTACCTCGGCATTCCCGTGGAAGGCCCCTTCAAACCGGAATACTACCGTTACTAATCCTCACAGTAAACGATACAAATTATGCAGCGCAGCGCCCGCAAGGCGCTGCTTTTTTTATTGCGGATGCCGGTCCGGGCTTCAGGGCATATCCAAATAATAAGCCTATAGCCTTATATTGTATCATTATAAGCCTACAGACTTATAATTAGGTATTATAAGGTTATAGCCTTATATTTGCAGTACGATGAAAACGAATGCCGTTGTCATAACCGGGGATATCATTCAATCCTCCCTGCTCACCCCCAAAGAGCGCGGGCGCCTGCAAAAGGTGCTTGAGCAGGCATTTGCCGCCATCAAAACAAAAGAAAAAAGCTTTGACGTGGAGCAATACCGGGGAGACAGCTTCCAGGCCGTGCTCACTAAAAGGCCGGGCGACGCCCTGCAATACAGCCTGCTGCTGATGGCCATGTTGTGGAAAGAAAATTTCAGGACAAGGCTCGCCATCGGCACCGGCGAAATTTCTTTTAATGCGAAAAAAATAGTTACTTCAGACGGGCCGGCATTTCAAAACTCCGGCCCCTACCTGGACGAACTGAAGAAAAAGAACGGGCTTATTTCCGTGGTCACTCCCCACCCTACCGTCAACCATGAGTGGGAAGTGCATAGCCAGTCGCTGTCCTTCATCATCGAAAGATGGAGCGCGCCGCAGGCGGAAGCCGTGCTGGAACAGCTCAACGGCCTCACGCAGGCGCAGGCCGCGGAAAAACTGAACATCCGCCAGCCCGCCGTTCACCAACGGCTGCAAGGCGCGGGATGGCAGGTAATACAGCTCGTATTGCGGCGTTTTGAACAACGGGTTTCGTCCATGTTCTAAACCATATCTTATGCTACTGCTCATCAAATGGCTCTGCGCCCACCTATTAGGCGATTTCGCGCTTCAAACCACCCGCATCGTTCAGCACAAACGCCGCCGCAAAGCCGGCTCCGGTTATTTATACCTGCATTGCCTCATCCACGGGGCGCTCATTTATCTTTTTACCGCGGAATGGACGCAATGGTTCGCTCCTGTAGCCGTTACCGTTAGCCACTATTTTATCGATCTCTGGAAGCTGCACCGGAAAGACAACGGCAAATATTTCCTTATCGACCAGGGCCTGCACCTGCTCGTGCTGCTCCTGCTCTGGCTGCAGGTCACCCATCAATGGGACGGCGTGCTGCCGTACCTGAAAGATCTCTGGCAGAATACCGCGTTCTGGGCCGTAGCGCTCGGCTACGCCGCCGTTATCTGGCCCGCCGCCTTCCTGCTCGGCTTCGCCACCAAACGCTGGCGCGACCAGATCGCCGACGCCCGCAACGGCAAGACCTCCCTCAGCGAAGCGGGCAAATGGATCGGCATATTCGAACGCGCGCTCGTGCTTACGTTCATTATCACGCATCATTTCGAAGGCATCGGCTTTCTCATCGCCGCCAAATCCATCCTGCGGTTCAACGACCTGAAGGAAAGCGATAACCGCCGCGAAACGGAATACGTGCTGATCGGCACGCTCATGAGCTTCTCCACTTCCATTTTTATCGGCTCCTTTGTCTTGTTCCTGCTGCAATAATTGTAATTTTACGGCATGACCAAGCTGAGTGTTAATATCAACAAGTTTGCCACGCTGCGGAACGCGCGCGGCGGCAACCTGCCGGACATCATCCAGGTGGCCAGAGACTGCGAACGTTTCGGGGCGGAAGGCATTACCGTACACCCCCGGCCCGACGAACGGCACATCCGTTACCAGGACGTACGGGACCTTAAACCCATCGTCACCACCGAATTTAATATCGAAGGGTACCCTTCCCCCGAATTTATGGACCTGGTGCTGGAAATAAAGCCCGAACA
This sequence comes from Chitinophaga sp., assembly GCA_051958695.1. GTDB lineage: Bacteria > Bacteroidota > Bacteroidia > Chitinophagales > Chitinophagaceae > Chitinophaga. The sequence goes on from JBQCFV010000074.1 coordinate 3,144, forward strand.
AGCCACACTGGTGCCCGATCCGCCGGGCGTGCTCACTTCCAATAACGGCTGGGACACGGTGAATTACCAGTCTTTCCTGAAAGATGTGATCTCCACCCTCAAAAAAGCAGGCATCCGCGTGTCTATTTTCCTCAACCCGGACGTGGACAAGGTGGAAGGCGCCAAAACGGCCGGCGCGGACCGCATCGAGCTGTATACCGGCCCTTACGCCAAAGAATATACGAACGCGCGCACCCAACCGCAAAACTTCCAGCTGTTCAACGATTACAAGAACACGGCCAAAGCCGCCTCCGCCATCGGGCTCGACCTGAACGCCGGCCACGACCTCAACCTGGACAATCTCCGTTTTTTCAAGCTGCACATCCCGCAGCTGAAGGAAGTGTCCATCGGCCATGCGCTCGTATGCGACGCGATCTATTTCGGGCTGGAGAATACCATCCAGCTGTATAAGCGGCAGCTGCAGGATTGATGGTTCGCTTGTGCGGAAATCGCAGATATAAATGAGCGGGAAACAACAATTGCTGATTAACGGCTCCCTTCGGGGAAAACCAAAATAAAGAAAGGGCGGTATCGTGGGATACCGCCCTTTCCTGTTATAAAAACTTTCATGATGCACCAGCTTCCCCCAGGTTATTCGTCTGCACCACGCATTCACATGTATACCGTGGCGAATCAGAACCATTCTCTTATCACGACGCATCCAGCTTCTCCCACGCCGTTTCCCGGTACCGCGCATACAACAGGTACAACGCCGCAAAAGAGATGCAGCCGAACAGCGCGATCATCACATTATACATCCAGCCGCTGCCTATGTGCCGCAGACCGAAATGCGCAAAACCGATCGCGCCGGGGATCGCCATCACCGTCAACCCTTTCATAAAATTCCCCGCCCCCTGCTTCACGTTTATCTGCGCCGAAAACGGCAGCTTGCGCAGATAGATCACTGCGAACAAAAGATTGATGAGCACCACGTTCACAAAACCCAGCAGCAGGTCGGGCAATATCCTCAAGCCCCACACGCCCAGCGAAAACAATACGATGAGCAGGTAGAACGGCAGAAAAAACTTTACCAGCGTGGCTTTGAAAGCACCGATCAATATTTCTCCCGGCGCTTTCACCGGCGCGGCGTAATACACCCAGGCCGCCTTGAATTTATCCGAATAAACGATATTGCTGATGGCGGTGATGAACGCAAAGCTGCTGATATAGATCAGCAGGATGAACATGTTCGTTTCCGGGAGCTTCGCCCATGCCTCGCCCGGCGAGCCTTTGCTGAAAAGAAAATAAACAAAGTAAACGATCACGTACGCCAGCGAAGGATATACCTTGAGCTTAAATTCGCGGCTTCTTCCCGTAACCATCCACACCAGCTCGAAAGACAGCCGCTCCAGCGTGTTTTTTGCCGAAAGCCGGGCCAGCGTTTTGTAAAACGGTCTTTTGACGGAACCCGCCTGCATTTTCACCTTCTTCACCGGCCCCTGCTCGCCGCCCCCCAGCATCGCCAGCTTGCGGTTGAAGCTCGGAGCGAACACTTTCACCACCAGCCAGAGACTTAAGAACGGCACCGCGATGCTCAGCAGGATATACAGGATGGTAAGACCCGCATAATCAAAGCTGGCCACGCCAAGCCATGCGCGGGCGAACCAGTAGGTGGGCATATAGTTCACCCAGGGATAATCCGCCAGGTCCAGCTGCGCCAGCTGCGATTTTTGCATGAGCTTTGGCGCGAGGTAATACGTGGCGAATACCAGGATGGAAAAAACGATCTGGAGATAATTGAGGATCTCCTTGAAACGCTGCGGAGTGGTGAGTTTCAGCGCAACAATGTACACGGCGTTAATGAGAAAAATGCAAAAGACGCTGAGCAGCAGCACCAGCACGCCAAACCATGCGCCCGCCCCGATACCGTAACGGATACAGATATACGTAAATGCCGGCAGCGCCAGCGGACCAACGATCTTCGAAATATGCACCATGATATGCAGCAGCCTGCTCACAACGACGGTCTTATCATTCACCGGGCGCGGCAGTATCACGTAGTTGTCCTTCACGTCTATCAGCACGCTCGTAAAATCGGAGATGAGCGTAATGCTCATCATAACGGTGAAAACGCTGAACCATAAAAAGAACTGCAGCACGAGGTTGTTGCCCAGCGCAAAAATGAACAGGTAAAAAACACCCATCAGCAACGATACCAGCACAATGGCCCAGGAACCGTTCTTACGCGCCTTGTTCTGCTGCTGCTGCCGCATGCCGGTGTAGGCGTTGGGGCGGCGGTCGTCCATCTTGAGCTTTACGTCGAGTATGGCATGAAGCTGTTCCGTGTTCACGCCCATTTTTCGCCAGAGCGGGTTAAAAAGGGCTATAAGGGAAAGAAAAAATTTGTTCATCGTTCGTGATCGTTTATTGGCCGAGGGCGTTGATAAATTCGTCGGCGCTGGTGTTGAGCTGCTCCTTGCCGGTGAGCCGCGAGAAGATGTGCTCGAGCGTTTCGTCGCCGGACACTTTCAGCGAGCTGAACGTACCATCGGCCACAATGCTGCCTTCGTCTATCAGCACGATCCGGTCGGACACTTTTTCCACCACGTCCATCATATGCGAACAATAAAAGATCGTTTTGTTCTCTTTTTTCAGCAGCGTGATAATCTCTTTCACGATGATCACGGCGTTGGCGTCGAGGCCGGACAGCGGCTCGTCGAGCACCACGATCTGCGGGTTGTGCAGCAGGCCGGAAGTAATGAGTACTTTCTGGCGCTTGCCTTTGGAGAAGGTGTCCATCCGCTGATCTTTATTTTCAAGCAGGCCGAACGCCTGCAGCATGCGCGTGGCCCTTTCCGTTATCACGTCTTCCTCGAGCTGGTAGAGCTTGCCTACGAAAGAAAGATATTCCATCGGCGTCAGCACTTCGTATATCTCGGCATTCTCCGGCACGTAGCCGATGAGGCTTTTGACGCCCAGCACGTCTTCACGGAGGTCTTTCCCCATAATGCTCACCGCTCCTTCAAAATCCGCCAGCAGCCCGATGAGGACCTTTACCGTAGTGGATTTCCCCGCGCCGTTGGGCCCGATATAACCGATCACCTGGCCGGGATATATGTCGAGGTTGATGCCTTTCAGCACCTCTTTGTCACCGTAACTTTTCCGCAGGTCCCTGATTGAAATAATTGGTTGCATAGCTGTTTTTTCTCTTTTAAAAAGTATAGGCTTCGTCCGGCTTCCAGCCGATGCGATCTCCGAATTTACCAAATCCTGTCCATTGATTGAGCGGAAGGCTGAGACCGATATGATTAAACGCGATAGAACGCTGGTACCAGCTGCGCGCGTACCGCAGCTGTATTTTTTTCACGATCACACCGAGACCGAACGAAAACCCGCTCAGCCCGCCCTGGTTGGGCAATGCCAGCTCCCGCCTGCGCAGGTGGTTGTAACCTGCCGTCACTTCCACGTATTGGCCGATCTCGAATTGTGCGGCCAGCACAAAATGCCGGAAAATGTTGTCCATCGCGCCGCCATTGCGCCGGATGGTATCGCCGTTCTCGATGATGATGTTCTCTTCCGCGGCGGGGTCGGCGTATCGCACATCGAACTGGTAAATGTGGTGAAGCGTGGCGGACAATTGCAGCGGCACATGTTTCAGCCTTTTGCTCACGCCCGCCTGCAGGTCGAAAGGCAGCCCCTCGCGCTCGCCCGCGGTGTATTTTGAAAACTGCGTGCCCATATTCTTCGCCAGCAGTCCCGCCTGCCATCCGCTGGCCGTATCCCTGAACGCGATGCCAACATCGGTGCCAAAGCCGGTAGCGCGGAAATCGAGATAGCGCGAGCGGATGTATTTGAAGCTGATCCCGTACGCCCATTTCTCAAGATACCGCCGCGACGCGCTCACCTGCCAGTAAAAATCCACCGGCCTGAAGCTGCCGAGCACGTTCCCCGCAGCGTCCGTATGCGTAACGGCGCCGTAGCCCGTGTATTGAATGCTGGTGGCGAAGGTGGTGGCGATGGACGGCACATGATAGGCGAACGCGAAATTGGAATACCGCACCCCGCCAGGGTAGCCGCTGTACCCCACCTGCAATTGCGTATGCATGGCGGACCGGAGCAGCGCCGGGTTCATCAGCCCGAGGCTCAGGTCCGTTCCCTGCTGGCTTACCGTGATGCCGCCCAGCGCGGTCACCTGCGGCGACGGCGGCAGATCGAGAAAAGCGAAGGTCTGCCGGCCGCCCAGCACCTGGGCTTTGGCATAAGCGGATAATAACAGTAATATAAAAACGTAACGGTATTTCAAATCGGCATTTTGCGAACGGGAAGTTACGATAAATGAGGGCTATTTTAACCGGCTGCCGGGCAGACGAACGCGTATGCGGGCAACGTTCGCCAAAAGAACAAAGCCGCCAGTGACGGCGGCTTTATTCAAACCCTTAAACAATCAACATGCGCTCACTTGTAAGTGAACTGGTCGCATGGCCTGCCAGGAATGACGGGCCATGCTTCCTATCTCTTTAATAACGCAGTTTCGAGCACTTGGTTCATTTCTTTTACATAATGGAACTTCAACCCTTTGATATAATCCTGGTTGATGTCCTGTATGTCTTTTTCGTTCTGCCAGCACAAGATCACTTCCTTGATGCAGGCGCGTTTGGCGGCCAGTATCTTTTCCTTGATACCGCCCACCGGCAGCACCTGCCCGCGCAGCGTAATCTCGCCGGTCATGGCCAGGTAAGGTTTTACGCGGCGGCCGGTGTAAGATGAAGCCAACGCGGTGAGCATAGTGATGCCCGCGCTGGGACCGTCTTTCGGCACCGCGCCTTCCGGCACGTGCACATGAATGGTCTTTTCACGGAACACCTTCGGGTCGATCTTGTAGCTGGGCGCGTTGGCCTGCAGGTAGCTGAGCGCCGTCACGGCTGATTCTTTCATCACGTTACCGAGGTTGCCGGTGAGCTTCAGCTCGCCTTTGCCTTCGCTGAGGCTCGATTCGATGAACAGGATGTCGCCGCCCGCGTACGTCCAGGCAAGACCAACAGCCACGCCGCTCGGGTTGCCGGTTTTGTATATTTCGTTGCTGTATTTCTGTTTGCCGAGCGCTTTCGCCACCCTTTCTTCAGACACCGCGTCTTTCAGCTTTACGCCGAGCGCCACGTCTTTGGCGAGGGAACGCATGATGGCGGCAAATTGCCTGTCCAGCTCGCGCACGCCGCTTTCGCGGGTATAATCGGTGATCACTTTTTCGATCACCTTGTTGGAAAAGGTGAATTTGTGACCGGCCAGGCCATGCGCTTCTTTCTGTTTGGGCAGCAGGTGCCTTTTGGCGATCTCCACTCTTTCTTCGATGGAATAGCCGCTCAGGTCGATGATCTCCAGCCTGTCGCGCAGCGCGATGGGTATGGAGCTGATGTTGTTGGCGGTGGCGATGAACAGCACTTTGCTCAGGTCGTATTCCAGCTCGAGGTAATTGTCGTAGAACGTGCTGTTCTGTTCGGGGTCGAGCACTTCCAGCAATGCGCTCGCCGGGTCGCCGCGGAAGTCGTTGCCGATCTTGTCGATCTCGTCGAGGATCATCACGGGATTGCCGGATTTTACCTTGCGGATGGTTTGCAGGATGCGGCCGGCCATGGCGCCGATATAGGTTTTGCGGTGACCACGGATCTCGCTTTCATCGTGCAGGCCGCCAAGACTCAGCCGCGCGTATTTGCGGCCGATGGCGTTGGCGATGGAGCGCCCCAGCGAAGTTTTGCCGATGCCCGGAGGCCCTACAAAACAGAGGATGGGCGATTTCATGTCGCCTTTCAGCTTCAGCACGGCCAGGTATTCAAGAATACGTTCCTTGATCCTGTCCATCCCGTAATGATCGGCGTCCAGCACTTTTTTGGCTTTTTTCAGATCGTAGCTGTCTTTGGTATAATCTTCCCAGGGCAGGTCGAGCATCAGGTCGAGGTGATTGTACACCACGGAATAATCGGGTGTGCTGGGATGCATGCGCTCGAGCTTTTCGATGCCTTTGGTGAACAGGTCTTTTGCCGCTTCGGGCCATTTTTTCTGCTCGGCCTTGCGCAGCATTTCCTTCACTTCGCGGTCGTTGTTGTCGCCGCCCAGCTCTTCCTTGATGCTTTTCATCTGCTGCTGCAGGAAATATTCCCGCTGCTGCTTGTCGAGGTCTGCCTTGGTTTTGTTGTTGATCTTGTTTTTCAGCTCCGCCAGCTGCAATTCCACCTGCAGCAGCTTCATCAGCAATTCGGCGCGCACGCGAAGGTTATTGATCTCGAGCAGCTGCTGCTTTTCTTTCACGTCGCTGTTGAGGTTGCTGCTCACGAAGTGAATGAGGAAAGGCGCGTTCTCGATGTTCTTGAGTATGATGCTGGCTTCGGAAGGAATGTTGGGGGAAAGCTGGATGATCTGCGCCGCGAGGTCTTTGATGGAAGAAACGTACGCGTCAAATTCCGAATCGTTTTCCGCCATCTCGTCTGAAAGCAGCTCGTAGGTGGCCTTGAAATAAGGGTCTTCCGTAAGAATGTTTTTTATCCTGAAACGTTTGCGTCCCTGGATGATGATGGTGGTGCCGCCGTCCGGCATTTTGATCAGCTTTACGATCTTGGCCACGGTGCCCACGTCGGAAAGATCGGTCATGCCGGGCTCTTCGATATTACTGTCTTTTTGCGCCACCACGCCAATCATTTTGTCAGTCTTGTATGCGTCGTTCACCGCCTTGATGCTCTTGTCCCTTCCTACCGTAATGGGCAGCACCACGCCGGGGAACAGCACGGTATTGCGCAAAGGCAGCAACGCCAGCTCTTCCGGGATCTTGTCCTCCTCCTGCCCTTCGCCTTCTTCATTCAAAGGAATAATGGGCATAAACTCCATTTCCTCTTCCGTATTCCCTAAAAAAAATGTATTCATCTGTCAGTTTTAAGTACCGGGACATATTGTCAGTCAATCTCCTCAAAATGCCCCCAATTAAAGAGTATACCTATATAGTCAAATTGGGTGCCATGGTGGAAAGATAATAAATAATAAAAAAGACCGCCCCTTGTGGAAGCGGTCCTTACCAGTTGTAGGTTCACTTTTTATAATGTGATACCTACACCCAGCTGAATAGATTGATTTTTCCATGATTCCGGTGAGGTCGTGTTGTCGATGGTCACGTCGTTCACGTCGGAAATACCGATCACGTAACGCGCGCTCACGTTCACGATGGGCAATTGCAGCCAGAGGCCGCCCACTGCGGAGAACTGACCCGACTTGAATGCGGATTTACCTTCTTCGAACACGCTCGTCTTTTTGCTGGTCATTACACCGAACTGCGGGCCTACCTGCAATTTGAAACGCGGCGATCCGAGATCGATGTTCGCAAGAATGGGAATGCTGAGATAATTGAGTTTCGGTTTGTCTTCTTTGAGCTGGTCGATATCGTACACGTCTTCAAAATCGGAGGTCACTTCGGTTTTGGTGGAAGAAAAGATCACTTCCGGCTGGATGCCAAAACCTTTCGCTACGTTGAGCTGTACGAAACCGCCTAAGTGATAGCCGAGTTTAAATGCGTCGTCATAGCCGGTGCCGTCTATCTTCCCGAGGTTGGCGCCTCCCTTGATACCGAAGCGTACTAATTTTTGTGCATGGGCAGTGGATACGGTTACACAAGTGATGACTGCTAATGCGAAAAACAGTTTTTTCATACATTGATTGTTTAAGGTTAAGTCCTACTTTATCTTGATTATGAGTACATTCCATCCATAAGACGCGGTAAAAATGCGCGACCCCTACGCATAATACAAAAGTCATGCTAAATCGTTCCATGCATTAACGCCTGCATGCGCCGGATAGTTTTACGGGAAGAAAGGAATATTGCTTCAACTTATCTGGTCAAAGGGTTACGCTTACGCTGGCGGTGAAGTAGCCGGTGAGGGAAGTGTCTTCGCCCTGCAATAATCTGAACACGGTATAGGACGGTGCGAAAGCTACTTTGCCGATGATGTACGACGCCCTCAGACCGAGGTCCACTGCGCGGGGACGGAATGCGCTGCCGTCGCTGAGCGCGGTTTCAACGGGTTCGTCCTGACCGGGCCGGTCAGGTCTGCGACCTCTTCCCCTGCCCTGTTTTTTTGCGATGTTGGAGCGGTTTACGTAACGGAAACTTTTGAGGTTGCTGAAATATTTTGCGGTGCCGGAAGTGAGCGACGCGACAGGCATGAGCAGCACGGCGTCCTTTTTTTTGAGCACGTCGAGAAAGATGAAAGGGTGACGGACGTCTACGATGATATTGAAGTCGTTGCCTTTTACGGAAAGCGTGTTCGTGCCGTCCGTCTCTTTATACCTGCCCCATCCGAAATCAAAGCTGATGCCGGGTTCCAGCCACCATTTCCGCCAGAAGAAATAAGCGAACAGCTCGTTGGTGATCGGCGTGGGCGGCACGTCGGTGGAGTCGCGGTAAAAATATTTCGTGTAGGATGCGCCTGTCAGAAGATGACGGTTTTTCGTATAGTCGTACCCGCCGGTCAGGTCCAGCTCGAACCAGGGGCGTTCGTTGGCGCCGAGCAGGTAGTAGGCGTAAGTGGAAGCGTAGAGCCCGCTTTTGTGGTTATACGAAACGTTGGGCGAGAGGAAAGGTTTCATGTTGACGGGCCTGAACGCGTCGGTGGATTTTCCGCCGTAGGCGGGATTGTTGCCAAAACCCAGGCCGATCACCCATTCGTTCTGCGCCTGCCGGTTGAGGAGCGAATCAAGCTGCCTTTCCAGGTCCGCAAGGTCCTGAAGGTCGGCCGCGCTTTGCCCCGCCGCCCGCGTGGCGGTAAGCAGGAAAATAAACGTAATGAGGAGCGGGCTTTTCATCAACTGCAATATAAACAAAGTTTAGGCCAGTTCGATGACGGTGATCTCCGGCATAATGCCTACCCTGCCGGGATAGCCGAGGAAGCCGAAACCGCGGTTCACGTACAGCCGCTGTTTGCCGTCCTGGTAAAGACCGGCCCATTGTTTATAGATGTATTGCGCGGGGCTCCATTTGAAGAAAGGTATCTCCAGCCCGAACTGCATGCCGTGGGTATGGCCAGCCAGCATCAGGTCGATGTCCTGG
>JBQCFV010000075.1:0-4057 GCA_051958695.1 Chitinophaga sp.
AATACGACCAGCCTTTGTTCCTTGTAGAACCGTAACTCTTTAATAGCGGTAAAAGGTTGTAAGGTTGCTTGCAACCTTTTCCTTTATTTCGTTCTTTAACCTATAAGAAAAACATGTTCAAAAAGATACTCATCGCCAACCGTGGCGAGATTGCCCTGCGCATCATCCGTACCTGCAAAGAGATGGGGATCAGGACGGTGGCAGTGTACTCAACCGCCGATAAAGACAGCCTGCACGTACGGTTCGCCGACGAAGCAGTATGTATCGGCAAACCGCAAAGCAGCGATTCTTACCTGAATATACCTCACCTGATGGCCGCCGCGGAGATCACCAATGCGGACGCCATCCATCCCGGCTACGGCTTCCTCGCCGAAAACGCCCGCTTCGCGGAGATCTGCGGCGAACATGGCATCAAGTTCATCGGCCCCACCCCGGAAATGATCCGCAGGATGGGTGATAAAATGACCGCCAAAGAAACCATGATCGCGGCCGGCGTACCTGTTATACCGGGCTCCGAAGGCCTGCTCGAAAGCGTGGAGCAAGCCAAAACCCTCGCCAAACAAATGGGCCTGCCCGTTATCATGAAAGCCACCGCCGGCGGCGGCGGCAAAGGCATGCGCGTAGTGTGGGACGAGAACGAGATAGAGAACGCCTACACCATGGCGAAAACCGAAGCGAAAGCAGCTTTCAGCAACGACGGCATCTACATGGAGAAATTCGTGGAAGAACCGCGCCACATCGAGATACAGATCGCGGGCGACCAGTACGGCAAAGTATGCCACCTCAGCGAACGCGACTGCTCCATCCAGCGCCGCCATCAGAAGCTCGTGGAAGAATCGCCCTCGCCCTTTATGACACCCGAGCTGCGCGAAAAGATGGGCGAAGCCGCCATCAAGGCCGCCAGCGCCATCAACTACGAAAGCGTGGGCACTATCGAGTTCCTGGTTGACAAGCACCGCAATTTCTACTTCCTGGAAATGAACACGCGCATCCAGGTAGAGCACGGCGTTACGGAAGAAGTGATCAACTTCGACCTCATCAAGGAACAGATCAAGATCGCCGCAGGCATCCCGATCTCCGGCAAGAACTACACCCCGCAGATGCACGCCATCGAGTGCCGCATCAACGCGGAAGACCCGTATAACGATTTCCGCCCTTCACCCGGCAAGATCACCGTGCTGCATACGCCCGGCGGCCACGGCGTGCGGGTGGACTCGCATATCTACGCCGGTTACGTGATCCCTCCGTATTACGATTCCATGGTATCAAAAGTGATCGCCGTGGCGCAAACCCTCGAAGAGGCCATCAATACGATGGAAAGAGCGCTGAGCGAATTTGTGATCGAAGGCGTGAAAACCACCATTCCTTTCCACCAGCAGCTGATGCAGGACGAGAACTTCAGGAAGGGGAACTTCACCACCAAATTCACCGAAGGTTTCAAACTGCAATAACACGCGGTTGTACGTCATACAAAAAAAAGGCTTCTGCAAACGCAGGAGCCTTTTTGCTTGAAATATCCAAAACGCTTCAAACTGCTAACACGCGGTCGCACCTAATACAAAAAAGGCTTCTGCGTTTGCAGGAGCCTTTTTGCTTGACGATACCCAATGCGGGCCTTCTGAGGTTTGGATGAAAATGCCCGGTACCGCCCGGCGCGTTTTATCCAACAAAAAGCAGGCCACCCGGAGGCAGCCTGCTTTAAACCTTAAAACCTTTTCAAAAATTAAATGTCAAATTGTATGCGGATGAAAAGCTTGCCGCTTGAACCATATGCGGCGCCATACATTACATCAGAGATTGTTTGCCGGGGCGGGCGTTTTGCGGCGGCGTTCTTTCATGCCGTCTCTCCGTGACTTCGCCCTTTCTTTTTCCCAGGCTTCGTATTTGCGGAAAGTTTCGTCGCCCAGCGCTGTTTTGATCTGCTGTTTCCGCTCGTCCTTCAGCGCTTTTATCTTCGTTCTTTTTACTTCCTTGTCCAGTCCTTTCAACGCCATCGCCTTGGTCATAAATTCCTTGTTGATGGCTTTCAGCTCCTCGTGCTGGCTGTCAGAAAGCCCCAGCTCTTTTGCCGGCAGCTCGCGCGGGCTTTTGCCTTTTCTCGCGGAGCGGTGCTGGTAACGGTCCGCGCGGGCCGTCATGCGTTCGCGGTTCTGCTGCCATTGGGCGTACTGTTCCGCGTCCAGCACTTCTTTCAGCCGGCTGCTGCGTTCGGTCTGCAGCGCGTCCATCTTTGTTTTGCGGTCCGCCTGGCTGAGGCTTTTGTTCCTCCTTATATCCTGAACGTTTTCCATGTAGGTTTTATTGATATCCTGCACGGCCTTTGTTTGTTTTTCGTTCAGCTTGAGATCGGCATTATGCCTTTCTTTCACCCGCGTTTTCACGGAGTCCTGCGCAAAGCCGCTATGGGCCGCAAATGCGAGGAAGATCAACAATAAGGTTTGTTTCATGTTCGGCGGTTTGCAATAATAGACTGCCTGCGGGGCAGGAAGTTTAATCTTCCACCAAAAAAGAACCCCCGGTGAATACCGGGGGCCATCATACACCAAAACAATCTTACGGTTTTTATCGCAAGAAAAGCAGCTCTCTGTATTTGGGGAGACCCCAAGTTCTGTCATCCACCAGGAACTCCAGTTTGTCGGAATGGTAACGGATCACGTCGAAGTAAGGCTGTTTGATCTTCTCGCAGTAGTCGATCGCTTTCTGACGGCTGTCGGTCAGCTTGTTCGTTACTTTGCGGGCTTCGATCATCGCCTGTACATTCTCACTGATGACATTTATGTGTTCAGATATTTTCGTTGCTATCTGGAGTTGCGCTTTGTAAGCGTCTTCTCCGAAGCCTGCGTCTTTCAGGCCTTTGATGTTGGTCAGCAGCTCGTTCTGATACTTGATAGCTGCGGGCAGTACGTGGTTGGTGGCGAGGTCGCCGATCACGCGCGCTTCGATCTGCACTTTTTTCACGTAGTCTTCCAGCAGTATCTCATGACGGGCATGCAGTTCTTTTTCGTTGTACACGCCGGTGCTGGTGAACAGTTCGGCGGCTTTTTTGGAAACCAGCGCGTCCAGTGCTTTCGGAGTGGTTTTTACGTTGGGCAGGCCGCGGTTTTCGGCTTCTTTTTCCCATTCTTCGCTGTAACCGTCGCCTTCGAAGAGGATCTTCTCGGAATCAACGATGGATTTGCGAAGGGTCTGCATGATGGCGATCTCTTTTTTCTCGCCTTTTTCGATCAGGCTGTCCACTTCTTTTTTGAAGTCCACCAGCGTTTTTGCCATGATGGAGTTCATCACGGTCATTGCGGAAGCGCAGTTTGCGGAGGAACCTACGGCGCGGAACTCGAACTTGTTGCCGGTGAAGGCGAAGGGCGAGGTACGGTTGCGGTCGGTGTTGTCCAGCAGCAGTTCCGGGATGTGACGGTGGAGGTCCAGCTTCAGGATGGCTTCGTCCTGCTCGTCGAATTTATTGTTTACGCGGCTTTTTACTTCCTGCAGTACTTCGTAGAGGTATTTGCCGGTGAATACGGAGATGATCGCGGGAGGTGCTTCGTTGGCGCCCAGGCGGAAATCGTTGCTCGGGGAAGCGATGGAAGCACGCATCAGGTCTGCGTAATCGTGTACGGCTTTGATGGTGTTCACAAAGAAGGTGAGGAACATCAGGTTGGTCTTCGGCGTTTTGCCGGGAGCCAGCAGGTTCACGCCGGTATCGGTAGCGAGCGACCAGTTGTTGTGCTTGCCGGAACCGTTGATGCCTGCGAAGGGTTTTTCGTGGAGCAGCACTCTCAGTTTGTGACGTTTGGCCACTTTGCTCATCACGTCCATCAGCAGGGAGTTGTGGTCCAACGAGATGTTCACTTCCTCGAAGATGGGCGCGCACTCGAACTGCGCGGGCGCTACTTCGTTATGACGGGTCCTTAAAGGAATGCCGAGCTTGTAGGATTCTTCCTCGAAATCGCGCATAAAAGCGTATACGCGTTCGGGTATGGCGCCGAAGTAGTGGTCTTCCAGCTGCTGGCCTTTGGCGGGCGCGTGGCCTACTACGGTGCGGCCTGCGAGCACGAGGTCA
>JBQCFV010000076.1:0-3065 GCA_051958695.1 Chitinophaga sp.
AAACATTTCCCGGACATGCCGCTAAAAAAAGTGGACGAACGTTTTACCTCGAAGATGGCCTTCAGGAGCATGATAGACAGCGGTATGAAAAAAAAGGACCGGCAGCGGAAAGGGCTGGTGGACGAGATCAGCGCCACGATCATTTTACAGGAATATCTTCAGTACCACAACGGCTGAGCCCTTCGGGGAAAAACCGTAACTTTGCATTTTTCCATTTTTGATTCGCATAACAGATGATTTTACCAATCGTAGCCTACGGGGCGCCCGTTTTGAGGGAAGTAAGCCGGGACATCACGCCTGAATACCCCGATCTTCAAAAGCTGATCGACAATATGTGGGAAACCATGTACGCTTCCAGCGGGGTGGGCCTCGCCGCGCCGCAGATCAACAAGCCCATCCGCCTTTTCGTGGTGGACAGCGAGCAGATCATCAACAACCTGGAAGAAGACGAAGAAAACCTTTATCCCGGCGACAAGGGTATCAAACAGGCATTCATCAACGCGAAGATCGTGGAAACCGAGGGCGACGACTGGGCCTACAACGAAGGCTGCCTGAGCATTCCCAAGATCAGGGAAGACGTGTACCGCCCCGAAAAGCTCACCATCGAGTACATGGACGAAAATTTCCAGCACCATAAACGCACCTTTCACGGCATCACCGCGCGCGTGATATTTCACGAATACGATCACATCGAAGGAAAACTTTTCATCGATTACCTGAAGCCGCTCAAAAAGCGGATGATCAAAGGGCGGCTGGAAGACATCACCAAAGGAAAGGTGCGCGTGGATTATAAGATGAGCTTCCCGAAGTGATCATGATTTTTTTCGGCATTATAAAAAATAAATATGCCTAAGAATTTCATATTGTAAGTAATTTCATTATTTTAGTGCCACTATTTTCCGATTACGAACACTTTGGGAACTGCAAATACATATACTGAACTCGAACTGGTACAGGGCCTGAAAGCCAGGGACCAGCAGGTATTCGGCTATCTGTACGATCATTACTCCCCCGCATTGTACGGGGTGGTGTTAAAAGTGCTTAACGACGAAAATTCCGCCAGCGATGTGCTGCAGGAAGTATTCCTGAAGATCTGGCGGAGCATAGAAAAATACGACACTGAGAAAGGACGGCTTTTCACCTGGATGCTTAACATTGCCAGGAATACCGCCATCGATTCACTCCGCTCGAAAGGGCATAAGCTGGACCAAAAAATCCAGGAGCTTAACAATGACGTATATCTACAAACAAGTCAGTTAACGGTTCAACCTGCCGTGGATCACCTCGGTCTCTCCAAGGTGTTGGAAAAGCTCAACAAAGAACAGCGGACTATCATTGACCTTGCTTATTACAAAGGCTGCACCCAGGAAGAGATAGCCAGGGTGCTGGATATTCCTTTGGGAACCGTAAAAACTAGAATGCGAAACGCGATCATACAATTGAGGAATATATTAAAACAGTTGTAAGCAAAGTGGACGTACAACGTTACATATCATCCGGCATTATTGAAAGCTACGTGGCTGGGCTCGCTACCGACCAGGAGGTCCGGGACGTGGAGGCTTCGATGGAGCAATCGCCGGAAATAAGGGCTGCGGTGGATGCCGTACAGCTCGATATGGAGCGTTATGTCAACATGCAAAGCGTTTCACCACCGGAGGCGGCGAAAGAGCGCATCTTTCAGCTGATCAACAACGAAGGGGTGGAAACGGCCGTGCCCGTCGGCGCTTACGAAGAAGAAGCGGAAGAAGCCGAGCCCAGGGAACCGGTGCGCGTAAGCGTGATATGGGTTTACGTTGCCGCCGCCGCTATCATCGGCCTGCTGGCCAGCGTGTGGATGAACGTTCAGTATTCCGGCAGCAGCAAGGAATGGGAGGGTAAATACCAGGCCCTGCTGACCGAAAAGGAAAAAATGACAGCGGACAACAACGCGATGCAGACACGGATGGAAGAATCCGAAAAAATGGTGCAGTCGCTCCGCAAAATGAGACTGGTGCAGATGTATACCGTAACCGCCGCCCGCCCGGGGTTGCTGGCTACCGTGTACTGGAACCCCAAATCAGAAGAAGTATTCCTTACCGTCACCAACCTGCCCGCTCCCGCGGCAGATCAGCAATACCAGTTGTGGGGCATCGTGAACGGCAAACCGGTTGATGCCGGTGTGTTCGATATGGAACAGGCCGAGAACGGTTTCGCCAAAATGAAAGGTATGACGGCCGGCGTACGCATGTTCGCCATCACGCTGGAGAAAAAAGGCGGCTCCCCCACGCCCACATACACCGCGATGTACGTTGCGGGCAAAGTTTCCGGCTGATCCCTTCCGATTTCATTGCCGTTACCGGTTGCGCGTCCTCCTGCAGCCGTTTTTCAGTCCCTTCTGGCCGGAATATTGCACACCTAACCGCACGAATTTCTTAAATTTGCCCGATGCGAAAGATCCTGCTACTGTTTTGCCTGATACCCTCCATTGCCGCATTGGCGCAGGATACCGCCAGGTATAAAGGCATGACCATTAACCTGGACGAACATGTGGTGAAAGCCAAACGTCTAGGCTTTGACGTGAACGGTTTTATTCAGCGCGTGGAAGAGGACACCACCTTTTATCGCGCATTCAAAAATCTCCGCCTCATCGGTTTTACCGCGGATAACGACATCCGCATAACGGACAGGGAACGCGGCAAAACGCTGGCCTCGCTCAAATCGCGCACGCGCCAGGTAATGAAAGGCAGCTGCCGCAGTATGGAAACGCTGGAGGAGAAAACCACCGGCAACTTCTACGACCGCAAAGGCGGCTACAATTATTACACCGCGGAGCTGTACGCCAATCTTTTTTTTACAAAAGGAACGGTTTGCAATGAGGAGGGCGGCGCTGACAAAGGGAGCCTCGCCCGGCACAAATCGCAGCTCAAACAACTGATATTCAATCCCGGCAAACCCATATCGGGCGTGCCTGTCGTGGGGAGCAAAGTGGCTATTTTCGACCGGAGCCTCATGCGTTTTTACGACTTTTCCATTACCTCGGCCAGTTTTGCCGGCACCGACTGTTACGTGTTCAGCGCCGTGATGAA
>JBQCFV010000077.1:0-4189 GCA_051958695.1 Chitinophaga sp.
CCGTAACGGCGGACCAGCGCAGGAAACTCGTCGCCGGATCGGCCGACCCGGGGGAATTTACGCCGTCGCTGCAATAATAAATGTATCTTTGAAAGCACCTAACACAACAACTTTCTACGATTATGGAGCCAAGGCCAAAAACTGTCGTGAGTGCGGGATTTACTTACTCTCCTTTGGAAGAAACGCTGGACGTGCCCCTGAAAAATTCGAGGCTGTTCATCGGCATCCCTAAAGAAACATCCTTCCAGGAAAGCCGCATCGCGCTAACGCCTGACGCCGTGAGCATACTCAGCAACAATGGCCATCACATCGTCGTGGAGCACAAAGCCGGCGACGGTTCCCATTTTTACGACACCGACTATTCAGAGGCCGGCGCCGAGATCGTGTATGATAAAAAAGAAGTGTTCAAGGCAGACATCATCGTAAAATCCGCCCCGCTGAACGATGAAGAAATTGAGCTGCTGCACCCGCACCAGATCGTTATTTCACCCATCCACCTGTCCGTGCTCAAAGCCGAACAGCTGCAAAAGATGATGGACAAACGCATCACGCTGCTTTCTTTTGAAAACCTGAAAGACGATTCGGGCACTTACCCTATCGTGCGCGCCATGAGCGAAATAGCGGGCGGCGCGGTGATGCTCATCGCCGGGCAGTACCTCAGCAATTCCAACAACGGCAAAGGCATTCTGCTGGGCGGGGTAACGGGCATCCCTCCCACCAAGGTGGTGATCATCGGCGCGGGCATCGTAGGCGAATTTGCGGCGCGCACCGCGCTGGCGCTGGGCTCTTCCGTAAAAGTGTTCGACAATAATATCTACAAGCTCAAAAGGCTGCAGAACAATATCGGCGTTCGTGTATTCACCTCCGTTATACAGCCTAAAGTGCTGGCGGAACAATTGCGGAATGCGGACGTAGCCGTTGGCGCGCTTTCGTCGCAAAGCGGCAGAACGCCCATCGTGGTCAGCGAAAGCATGGTGAGCAATATGAAAGCCGGCTCCGTGATCGTAGACGTGAGCATCGACCGGGGCGGCTGTTTCGAGACCTCCGAGGTGACCACCCACGAAAACCCCGTTTTCAAAAAGTACGACGTGATCCATTATTGCGTGCCCAATATCCCCTCCGGCTTTGCCGGCACGGCCTCCCAGGCCATCAGCAACGTACTGATGCCCCTTCTCCTGGAAGCTGCTGACGACGGCGGTTTCGAGAACCTCGTATGGATCAAGCGCGGCGTTCGCAACGGCATTTATCTCTACAAAGGCGCGTTGACGAATTATCATTTGAGCGAGAAATTCAAGCTGAAGTACACCGACCTGGAATTGTTGCTGGCGGTGAAAGGGTAGCGTTCCGTGCTGCGGGTTTTGATTTGAATGCCCGCGATTTTTCTTTCCGGTCCTGCCATAGCTGCCTGCAGCGAAGGCAGGTGAGTTTTCTTCTTTCCAATCCGATTTGCAGGAATACGGTTTCGTGTCCCGACTGCAGCTGCCTGCAGTGAAAGCAGGTGAGTTTTCTTCTTTCCAATCCGATTTGCAGGAATACGGTTTCGTGTTCCAACTTGCAGCTGCTTACCGCTGGAAGGGTACAGGCATGCTTTTGTCCAATTTGGTCTTCCTTGCAGACTGAAGAACTGCGGGCAGCGAATTGGTTTCGTCCCCACTTTCAGGATCAGAACTTCCATGCAGGGATACGTTTTTTCGTATTCCAGTTGAAAAGGATGCATTTTAAAATTTCTGTTTTACGGAAAATATTTCCGTATAATAGAAAAATTTTCTAACTTTAAAATGTATTAGGGAATGGTG
Organism: Chitinophaga sp.; assembly: GCA_051958695.1. Classification (GTDB taxonomy): domain Bacteria; phylum Bacteroidota; class Bacteroidia; order Chitinophagales; family Chitinophagaceae; genus Chitinophaga. Next base: position 1,797 of record JBQCFV010000077.1, read on the forward strand.
ATCATTTCAAAGGCGATCCTGCGGGATTTTATTGACAAACATCCGGACGCGGGCGCCGCGATTGAAAAATGGTATGAGGAAACGACAAATGCGGACTGGAGGAATTTTTCAGGACTGAAGGAAACATTCAATTCGGCCGACGGGGTTGGGAATAACCGGTATGTATTTAATATCCGGGGGAATTATTACCGGCTGATCGCGCTGATCCTGTTCAAGGTCCGGACTGTATTTATTCTTTTCGTCGGCACGCATGCCGAATATGACAGACTTAACGCCGCCGAGGTAAAATTTAAATATTGATCCAGCAATGAAACACACGATCCGCTCCAAAAAGGAGTATCATGAAACCATGGTGAAGGTTTACCGCCTGATGGATAAAGGGGAAGAAAACCTTCGCCCCGAAGAGCTTAAACAGCTGGCGGCGATGGCGGTGGCGGCGGAAAAATATGAGAATGACGTGCTGGGGCTCAAGCCGCAGAAAGAACCGGAAAGCATCACGGAAGCCGTCGAGCAAAAAATGTTCGAAAAAAGGATGTCGCAGTCTGCACTGGCGGGGCAGCTGGGTATCGGTATTTCCAAATTCTCGGATATACTCAACGGCAAACGCAAGCCGGACGTGCCTTTCCTGAAGGCGCTGTATAAGGTACTGAATATAGACGCAGGCTTTTTGCTGGAGCATGCGTAGCGGCGGGGGCTGCGTACACTCAAAACAACGCATACCGCAGCAACAGCTGCACGCTTGTTATCCGGGATTCCATTGCCAGGAACGGGCTGATGTTGTGCGGGAATACATACCTTACTTCAGCGTGCAGTTTTTCGTACCGCACACCCAGGCCCGCCAGGAGCGGCATCATAAATTCGCGGCCGCCGTCGAGGGCCTTCCCTACCGCGGGGCCATAAGAGCCGTATATCCCGCTGCGTTTCACTTCATCCCTGCCGCCGATCGCGATGGCGCCGGCCACGCCTGCGTCAACATATGGGCGCAGCTTGCCTTTCGGGTAAGTATATTTTACCATCGTCTGTATCTGGACGTATTGCAGGTTGATGTCCAGCTCGTTGTTGAAGCTGCCGCGTGTGAAAGAGGCCGACACGGGGCGGCTGGTGTACACGACCTCGTTGTTCCAGGAGAATTTCTGCCGGTTGCGGGACACCGGTATGTCGGCGAACACGCCGATCACGGGAGAAAACCGGCTGCCTAATTTGCCGCCGGCCAGGGAATGATCGCCCGTAAACCGGGCGCTGTTCAGGCTTCCGCCACCGAGAACGCCCAGCGAAAGACGTGTTTGCGGATCTTTCTTCCGTGCGGCGATCTTTTCGCCGGGGTAACGGCAACGCACATATTGCTGCAATACTTTGCGGATATTCGTTTCGCTGTACCGCAGGTTCTGCAGCTTCTGCCGTGGTACGCATCCGGCGGTAAAATTGAGAAGCTGCTGGCGGTAAAAATTGCTGGTGGCGAGCTTGCCGAAATCCGGCGATTCCGCATCGTGCACGTACGCTACTTTTCTCACCAGCTGCGTAACGCTATCCTTTTCGGTCACGGCGAAGTGCTCGCGGTTGCTGCGGTCGGTGAAAAGCAGCAGCTTCACGCGGCCGTTTACCAGCACGCGGAAAAAGTGGTCACCGGAAATCGTATCCCTTGCTTCCGTTCCCGTCATGTGGGTCACGGTTTCCTGGGTAACGTCCAATATGGCGGCGATAGAGAGGTATGTTTCCCCGTTTTCCGAGATACGGAAGCCTTTGAGTTCGGCGGGCTGATAATCTTTTTCAGCGCCGTTGCCATCGCGGAAGGTGATCCGGAGCGGGCTCATGTCCCATTTCCGGTAGTCGATCAGTCCCTGCGCGCTGTCGCCGTTGCGGAACAGCAGCGTACCGGGTACGAAGTTTTGTTGGGCAGAAAGGGATAACGCGACCAGGAGGCCGGCGAAAACGAGGTACAGGGACTTCATTTATTGTAGTTGATCTTGTTATACTTCCAGCTGGTAACCCATAAAAAAGGCAGCCAGTATAATGACGCCGACCACGATGCGGTAATACCCCCACATTTTAAAACCGTATTTCTGCAGGGCGCCGATAAAAAATTTGATCGCCAGCATCGCCACGATGAACGCTACGATATTCCCGATAACGAGCAGCTTCAGGTTTTCGGAGGAGCTTACGAGCAGGTCGCGGTGCTTGAGCAGCTTGTAACCCGTGGCGGCGGCCATGGTAGGTACGGCGAGGAAAAAGGAGAACTCGGCCGCGGCATGACGGGTCAGCTTTTGCTGCATGCCGCCGATAATGGTGGCGGCGCTGCGGCTTACGCCCGGCACCAGCGCGAGGCACTGGAACAGGCCGATGCGGATCGCCTGGAAATAATTCATCCCTTCATCGGATTTGATGGTGGGGGAATT
>JBQCFV010000078.1:0-8028 GCA_051958695.1 Chitinophaga sp.
GTGTACTCCAGCACCCAGGCGTAGGTGCCTACCATTGCGGGCGAACCGTTGATCTTGCCGTCCCATCTGTTCGTCCAGCTATGGGATTCGAATACGAGCTGGCCGTTGCGGGCGAAAACCCTGAACACAAGATCCGCAGTCTTATACCCGTTCAGCGGGTAAAGAAAATCGTTCACCCCGTCGTTGTTTGGCGTAAACGCGGTGGGTACTGCTACCCGGCAGCTCGGGACCGTTTTCAGGAGATGTACGACGGTGTCTTCGCATTGCAGGTCGTCGGTAACGATCAGTCTTATCTGGTATGTCTGCTCACGGCCGGCCATGGGGAATCGGAGCGGCTGCGGTGTTGCCAGGCGTGTGCCGGGGCCAAAACCAAAATCCCAGCGATGCCCGGTGATGTTGCCGGTGCTTTCGTTGGTGAACCTTGCCATATCGAGCGGACAAAGCACCGGTGTGCCGATCGTAAATGCGGCGGTCAGCGTATTGTTCAGCAGTATATTTTCCGTATGCTCCGCTTCGCAAACGCCGTTGCTCACTTTTAGCGTCGCCGTTTTCTGGCCGAACACGGTGTACGCTTTTATGGGAGATTGTTCCCTCAGTGTGTCGCCGTCTTCGAAAGCCCAAAGCCAGGAATTGACGCCGTGAGCACCGTCATGATGATAGAAAATGGTGTCGTACACGCAGTCCAGCCGCACCCGGCTGTCGAATTGCGCATTGACCGTGTCTTTTGTAGCAAATGGCACCATCTGGCCGAGCGGGGTTTCCACGCCGCATTCGCTGATGAGCGTGTTGCCATCCGTACCGCGCACCAGGTCGATGCGGTAATTGCCTTGGTGGTATACCGGGGCATTGAGCAAAAGCTCGATCGTATCGGTCAGCTGACCGGAACATTTGACCGATGCCGCCGTCACGCGGACGGCAGGATCGGTCCCGCTGATCCTGAAATCGCTGCCGTTAGCGGCAATGGAAGTACAAAGCACGGCATCGCTGAGCAACACCTGTATCCTGTCCGGCTTGCAGCCGATGGAAGCGATCCTGTCAAAAGGTACGGACTGCGGAACAGGTACAGTGAACGTGATGCTGCGCCCCGCGGCCAAAGGATTGTCGCAGGCGTCCAGCAGGGTATTGCCATCGCTGCCGGTTTTAGCGCGCAGCGTGTAGTTGCCGGCCGGCAGCGGTCTGTCGAGCGTCAGCACCACCGAGTCCAGGTCAAAGCCGCCGGTACAGTTCACGCCTGAAGCGCCGATAACCGCCGCAGTAGCACCCGCCAGCTCAAAATCGCTGCCGTTGGCGGCCAGCGTATTGCAGCGGAACATTTTGTTGAACTTGACCGTGATCCGGTTATTGAGACAGTGATATCCGGCGCTGACAAATTCACCGGGCTTGGGATTGGTGATCACGGCGGTACCGCCGCCACAGGCCAGTTCGTAGCCGCTTTGCGTATTGGTGAAATGGCTTACGAGCAACAGGTAATCGTGACCTTCTTTCAAGGTAGGCATGCTGCTCCATTTGGGGTATGCCCTGCCTTCGCAGTTCATCAGGCGGGTACCGGTATTGTTCGCGCCGGTAAGTCCTTCAATCTCACTCCAGTTACCCGACACCTGTATGGAGGAATTGGTATAGACCTCGTTCAGATTGCGGCCGGTAACGTCAAACAATTGCCAGTCGTAATCGTCGCCAAGGTCGTTGGGTGTGATGGTAAAGCCGAGCGTACCGGCCTGGTAACAGGTGAACTTGTACCAGAAAGGGTTCCTGTCCGTGAACTCCGTCGGCGGGTTGGCGTCGCGGCACATCGGCATATTGATCCTCCGGCCCGCGCATAGCGGTACGGACGCTTGTTTTAATTCTTTGGTCCCGCAAATAGGGAAAGCGCTTTGCGGTGTTTGCCCCAGGCGGGTGCATTCCTGCGCAGTGGCAGCATGAACCGTCAGCATCAGGGACCATATGAACGGGAAGAAATAACGCATGGATCGGATTGAGGCAATATAGGATTAATATATAAAGTAATAACATGCGCTTTTGTTACATTTGCAGGAATTTTCCATAAAATCAATCAAATCATGCTCAAAATAGGTTTGTTCGGCGTAGGGCATTTAGGCAAGATCCATTTATCCCAGCTTACGACAATGAAAGACGTGGAAGTAACGGGATTTTTTGACCCCAACGACGATAATGCCCGGGGCGTTCACGACCAATACGAGCTGAAACGTTTCGATTCCGCAGAAGAGCTTATCATGGCGTCTGACGCGATCGATATCGTGGCGCCTACCACCCAGCACTTTTCGCTTTGCGAAATGGCCATCCGCAACGGCAAGCACGTGTTCGTGGAAAAACCGATGACCAATACCATGGAAGAAGCCAAGCTGCTGGTGAAGCTGGTGGAAGAAGCCAATATCAAATTCCAGGTAGGCCATGTGGAAAGATTCAATCCCGCCTTCCTCGCATTAAAAGGTGTAGAGCTCAACCCGATGTTCATCGAAGTGCACCGCCTGGCGGAATTTAACCCGCGCGGTACCGACGTGAGCGTGATACTCGACCTGATGATCCACGATATCGACATCGTGCTGAGCATCGTGAAATCCAGCATCAGCCGCATTTCAGCCAGCGGCGTAGCCGTTATGAGCGACACACCGGACATCGCCAACGTACGCATCGAATTTCACAACGGCTGCGTAGCCAATCTCACGTCCAGCCGCATATCCCTCAAAAAAATGCGCAAAATGCGCCTCTTCCAGAAAGACGCTTATATCGGCATCGACTTCCTGGATAAAAAAACGGAGATCATCAAGCTCAAAACACCTGCCGACGAAGGGCTCTTTACGTTGGACATCGCGACCAACAACGGCAAAAAAACGATCGCTATCGCCAACCCGGAAATCAAACAATCCAACGCCATCCGCATGGAGCTGGAGTTGTTCCGCGATGCGATACTGGAAAACAAACCCGTGCCGGTGAATGTGATAGACGGGTTCCAGGCACTGGAAGCAGCGCACCAGATATTACAGAAGATCGGCAAAGGGCAGCGGCAGGCGGAGTAGTTCGGCGCACCAGACATTGCAGAAGACCGGCAATCACTCGGAACAATCCGTATAGCCAACCAGGTAATTCCTCCCCTACAACCCTTTCCCCGAAAGGAACGCATTGGCGATCGCCAGGTCCACCGGGCGGGTGATCTTGATATTCTGCTCCTCGCCTTCCACCAGATGGATCTCCTCTCCCGCCCTTTCCACCACGCTGGCCTCGTCGGTAAACAACGGATCGTAAGGCTGGTCAAAAGCGGGCAACAATATTTCCGATAAGAATGTCTGGGGGGTTTGTATGATCCTGAAACGGCTGCGGTCTACCGCCATATTCCCTTCATCGTCCACTTCACGCAGACTGTCTTTCATTTCAACGGCGGGAATGGCATTTCCTTTCGCCATTGCGGCTTCATAACAGCGGCGCACCAACGAAGGGCTCAGCAGCGGGCGCACCCCGTCATGCACGAACACCACCGCGGGCTGGCCGATAGCGCCCAAACCATTCTTCACGGAATGAAAGCGTGTTTCGCCGCCGGGAACGATCGTGATGGAAGGCGGCCGGTCAAAAGCCGTGAGCAGCGTGGCAATGTAAGCCTGCTGCGTTTCGGGGATCACCAGCACGATATGCATGTCGCCGTACGCCTGCATAAAAGCGCTGATCGTATGATACAGCACCGGCTTGCCGCCGATCTCCATAAACTGTTTCGGCGTGGCGCTGCCCATGCGGGTGCCGGAGCCTCCGGCGACTATAACGGCTACTTTGATCCTGTTGGCCATGAATACGAAGTAAGGTAATTTTTATAAAAGGCGGAATGCCAAAAGCATTTTGAACGGCCTTTGGATTGAAAACCGCTTCCGGTCAGGCATTCAAATAAAGAAGGGGGTGTATCAAAAGTCTGATACGCCCCCTTTTTCTTTCGGGTTTCTTAAAGCACGAATTTCACCTCTTCTACCCGGTAATGTTGTGTTTCATCAGATGATGAGCATGGCGTCGCCATAGCTGAAGAAGCGGTATTTTTCCTTGATGGCCTGCTGGTAAGCGTCCATCACGAGGTCGTAACCGGCAAAGGCGCTGACCATGATAAGGAGGCTTGTTTTGGGCAGGTGGAAATTGGTTACCAGCGCGTTCGGGATGGAGAAGTCGTACGGCGGGTGGATGAACGTGTTCGTCCAGCCCTCGGCTGCTTTCAGATGATTCTGGGCAGTTACGGACGATTCTACGGCGCGGACGGTGGTAGTGCCGATAGCGCAGATCTTGCGGTTTTCTTCTTTTGCTTTGTTCACGATCTTCACGGCATATTCATCGATGTGGAAATATTCCGCATCCATTTTATGCTTGCTCAGGTCCTCCACCTCAATGGGGCGGAAAGTACCAAGGCCGGTATGCAGGGTTACCTCCGCGAATTTCACGCCTTTGATCTCAAGACGTTTGATCAGCTCGCGGCTGAAATGCAAACCGGCGGTGGGAGCGGCCACGGCGCCTTCGTACTTGGCGTAAACGGTCTGGTAACGTTCTTTGTCGTCCTCTTCCGGTTTACGTTTGATGTACTTGGGCAGCGGCGTTTCACCCAGGCTGTCCAGCACGGCTTTGAACTCTTCGTCGTTGCCTTCGAACAGGAAACGGATGGTACGGCCGCGGGACGTGGTGTTGTCGATCACTTCTGCTACCAGGCTCTCGTCATCTCCAAAATACAGCTTGTTGCCTACCCTGATCTTCCTTGCGGGATCAACGATCACGTCCCAGAGACGGTTCTGCTTGTTGAGCTCGCGGAGCAGGAACACCTCGATCTTGGCGCCGGTCTTTTCTTTACGGCCGTAAAGGCGCGCGGGGAACACCTTGGTGTTGTTCACTACCATCACGTCTTTGTCGTTGAAATAACCGAGGATGTCTTTGAAAACCTTGTGCTCAATTTTACCAGTGGCGCGGTGTACGACCATCAGGCGGCTCTCGTCTCTTGTTTTGGAAGGATGTTGTGCGATCAGGTTTAACGGCAGATCGAACTTGAATTGTGATAATTTCATATTACGGTATGAATGAATTTAAAGTGTGCAAAGGTACGGATAATAACATACATTCCGAAAAAAGGTTCACCGGCCCGGTATCGCCGCAATCAGCTCGCGGGTGTAGCCGCTCCGGGGGTGATGATAAACTTCCCGCGCAGTGCCGATCTCCTCGATCTTCCCCCGGTTCATCACCATCATCCGGTCGCTCATAAAATGTACGACGGACAAGTTATGTGAAATAAATATATACGTGAAGTTAAATTCCTGCTGCAGCCTGGTCAGCAGGTTGAGCACCTGCGCCTGCACGCTCACGTCCAGCGCTGAAACGGATTCGTCGCAGATGATGAACTCGGGGTTGACGGCCAGGGCCCGCGCGATCACCACCCTTTGCCGCTGCCCGCCTGAAAATTCGTGGGGGTAACGATTGAAATGTTCGGGCAGCAGGTTTACTTTTCCCAGCAGCTCCAGCACTTTTTCTTTCCTGGTACGGTCGTTTTCGTACAGCCCGTGCACCTGCATTGGCTCCAGGATGGCCTGGCCGACGGTGAGGCGGGGATTGAGGGACGAATACGGGTCCTGGAAGATCAGCTGCATATGCTTGCGCATGCCGCGCATTTCTTTGGCGCTCATCGAGCGGAGGTCTTTTCCGCGGTACCGGATGCTGCCGTGCGTCGGTTCTACAAGGCGCAGCAAGGTGCGGCTGAGCGTCGTTTTCCCGCAGCCGGATTCTCCTACCAGCCCAAGCGTTTCGCCTTCGCGCACTTCGAAGCTCACATCGTCCACGGCTTTCGTGTAATGGTGCGCCTTGCCGAGCAGGCTGCGTTTGCCGGGGAACCAGGTGCTAAGCCCTTCCACCTGCAATAGCGGGGGCCGGGTTTGCAGCAGTTCCTCCCGCGCTTTCTGCTCTTCTTCGGGCAACACCAGGGAACATACGAAAGCGTCCACGTCGGCGGCCTTTCCTTCTTCCGTAAAATCCCTTACCACCGGAAGCCGCCGCAGGCGCAGGTCCAGCGGGGGGCGGCAGGCCAGCAGGCCTTTGGTGTAAGGGTGTTGGGGATGATCGAAGATGTCTTTCACGGCGCCTTCTTCCACGATCTCACCTTTGTACATCACGGCCACGCGGCCGGCGATCTCGGCGATCACGCCAAGGTCGTGCGTGATGAAGATCACGCTCATGCCCAGCTCTTCCTGCAGTTCGCGCAGCAGGCCAAGGATGGTTTTCTGAACGGTCACGTCGAGCGCGGTGGTAGGCTCGTCCGCTATGAGCAGCCGCGGGCCGCAGGAAATGGCCATCGCGATCATGACGCGCTGCTTTTGGCCGCCGGACAATTCATGCGGATATTTATCGTACGCCTCTTCCGGGCGTGGTATGCGCACCTTTTCGAATAAGGCGAGGGTTTGTTTTTTTGCGTCCTTTTCACTTACCTTTTTATGCAGCCTGATGGCTTCGGCCACCTGCCGGCCGCAGGTGTGCAGCGGGTTCAGCGAGGTCATCGGCTCCTGGAAGATCATGGCTATTTCCCGCCCGCGGAACCCGCGGAGGGCTGCGGACGGCAATTGCAGGATGTCGACGGGTGCTTTGCCTTCCGGCTGATAGATGATCTGCCCGCCGCTGATGTTGCCGGGTGAAGCAATGAGCCGCATGAGACTGAGGGCGGTCACGGATTTGCCGGAACCCGATTCGCCGACAATACCGAGTATCTCTCCCGGCTGCACGTCCAGCGAAATGCCTTTCACGGCCGTAACCAGGCTGTTCTCGGTTTGGAAGGTTACTTCCAGGTTGCGGATGGATACGAGCGGAGCGGAACTCAAAAGCGCAGGTGTTTAACGGTTTGGTGACTGTTGATGAGGTTTTTGAGGGACTCTATGCCGATCTTCAGATGACGTTCCACGAACTGGTTGGTCACCTTTCTATCGCTTTCGGCGGTTTTTACGCCTTCGGGCACCATGGGCTGGTCGGACACGAGCAGCAATGCGCCGGTAGGTATCTTGTTAAAAAAACCCACGGAAAAGATGGTGGCCGTTTCCATATCGATCGCCATCACGCGGATGCGTTCAAGGTATTTTTTAAATTCGCCGTCGTGCTCCCAAACGCGGCGGTTGGTGCTGTAGCAGGTGCCTGTCCAGTAGTCGCAGCCGTATTCGCGGATAGTGGTGGAGATCGCTTTTTGCAGTGCAAACGCAGGCAGGGCGGGCACTTCGGCGGGAAAATAGTCATTGGAGGTACCTTCGCCGCGGATGGCCGCAATGGGAAGGATCAGGTCGCCGATGGAATTTTTCTTTTTCAACCCGCCGCATTTACCGAGAAAGAGAACGGCCGCCGGCGAAATGGCGCTCAGCAGGTCCATAACAGTAGCGGCGCCCGGGCTGCCCATCCCGAAATTGATGATGGTGATGTCGCCCGAGGTACAGCATTGCATAGGTTTGTCCACGCCAACAATTTTAGCATTGTGCCATTTGGCGAACATCGTCACGTAATTGGAAAAATTAGTGAGCAGGATATGCGAGCCGAAATTCTCGAGCTTCTCTCCTGTATAGCGGGGAAGCCAATTAGCTACTATCTCTTCTTTCGTCTTCATAGCTTTTTGACAAGTGAATGTAATCTTTTTTCCGCAAAGCGCCACGAGTTGCATAGTTTTACAATATGATCGCGATACAGTTTCCCCCGCACGATTTCAAGATCACTGCCAGCAACGGGCAGGAGCTGATCTTTGACCCGTACCGCAAAAAATATGTGACGTTAACGCCGGAGGAATGGGTGCGGCAGAACTTTCTGAATTACCTCGTCAAAAGCCGCCAATACCCGGGCGCGCTGATGAGCATTGAAAAGGAAATGAACCTCGGGGAACTGAAGAAACGCTGCGATATCGTGGTGTATACGCGTGAAGCGGCGCCGTGGATGATCGTGGAGTGCAAGGAAATGGGCGTTCCGCTGGGGCAGCCGGTGCTGGAGCAGATCGTGCGGTATCACATGGCGCTGCCGGTGCCTTACCTGGTGATCACGAAC
>JBQCFV010000079.1:0-7560 GCA_051958695.1 Chitinophaga sp.
CTTTTTTGATCTTTGTGCCGCTAATGGGTGCGGGCCAACCATTTTATTTTTTATCAGGAATAAAGACCGCCGTTGATGTTCAGCACTTCTCCCGTGATGTACGATGCGCCTTTGGAAGCGAGGAAAGCCACGGCTTCCGCCACTTCTTCCGCCGTTCCGAAACGCTGCATGGGCACCATGGCGGAGAGCTCCTTTTCGGGCAAACCTTCAGTCATGTCCGTTCTGATAAAGCCCGGGGCTACGGCGTTGACGGTTACGTTACGCTTGGCCACTTCCTGCGCGAGCGCCTTGGTGGCGCCTATCATGCCGGCCTTGGCGGCGCTGTAGTTCACCTGGCCGGGCGTGCCTTTCAGGCCGGAGAGCGATACCATGTTCACGATGCGGCCGTAACGCTTCAGCAGCATGCCGGTGAGCACCGTTTTGGTCACGTAAAAAAATCCGTCGAGGCTGGATTCGATCACGTTCTTCCAGTTGGCTACGCTCATCTGGAACATCATCATATCCTGCCGGATGCCGGCGTTGTTCACCAGCACCTCGATCTGTTTGTCTTTATTGGCTTCTATCCACGCGCCCAGCACGTTCTGCACTTCTTCTTCCTTTCCTACGTCAAACGGCAGCAGGGTGCCATCGGCGCCTTTGGCGCGCACCGCCGCGAGCGTTTCTTCGGCGGCCGCGGTGTTGCCTTTGTAATTGATGAGGATATGATATCCCTGTTCCGCCAGTTTGATGCATACCGCCCGTCCTATTCCCCTGGAACCTCCTGTTACTAATGCGCAGTTCATTCGTATTCGTTTGTAATTTATTGGCCCGATGCGCCTTGCAGCGTCACCAGCTTTTTATTTTGTTCCCGCCTGACAGGGCCGTGGCCTCATCTGGTATGATATGCCGGCCGGCGCGCCTCCGTATGATGCGTTTTTATGAGACTCCCCTGCTATACGCGTGATTTCTGTTTTTTCTCCGTGACAGGTTCCGTCAGGGAAGGTTCGTGGCGCATCAGCCAGGCTTTGACCTTCTGCACGTCGTTGTAGCGCGGCGCGTCGTCGATAAATTTAGGGAAAATCGCCCTTAAGTCCTGGTATATCTTGTAAGAGAAACCGGCGAGGCGGTCCTGGCAGCCAAGGAAATCCACGGCCTGCAGCAGCGTCATCACCTGAACCGTAAGCACTTCGAAAGTATTCTCGATCACTTTGTAGGTCATTTGCGCGGCGTTGCAGCCCATGCTCACGATATCCTGGTTATCGTTGTTGTTAGGGATGCTATGGATGTACATGGGGAAGCTGAGCGTCTGGTTTTCCGCCACGGTAGAGGTGGCAGTGAACTGTACGCCCTGCATGCCGAAGTTGAAACCCAGCTTGCCGAGGTTCATGAACGGCGGGAACTTGTGGTTCAGCTTGTCGTTGAGCAGGTAGTTCAGCTGGCGTTCGCTCAGCATGGAGAGCTTGGTGACGGCGATCTTCACTTTGTCCATTTCCAGCGAAATGTAATCGCCGTGGAAATTGCCGCCGTGGAAAACGTTCTGCTGGCGATGGTCCACCACGGGATTATCGCTCACGGAATTGAGCTCGCCCACCACCACGTTTTCCGCATGCACGAGCGTATCGAAAATGGGGCCGAGTATCTGCGGCACGCAGCGGAGGGAATAATATTCCTGCACCTTGTCCTTGAATATCTCTTCTTCCAGCTCTTTGTAAAGATGCTCGGGCCGGTGGCGGATCATTTTGCTGCCTTTCAGCATGCCGCGCATCATTTCGGCCACTTTGTTCTGGCCGTTGTGGCGTTTTACGGCGTTGAGCTCGTAGCTGAGGTGATCGTCGAAGGCTTCCACCACTTCGTTGATCATGGCGCTGAGGCTGCAGCTCCAGAGCAGCAGCTTGCGCGCTTCGATGATGTTCACCAGCGCAATGCCCGTCATGGCGGAAGTGCCGTTGATCACGGCGAGGCCTTCGCGGATGTGCACGTCCAGCGGTTTGAGGCCGAGCTGCGCGAACACGACCGCGGCGGGGTGGATCTCGTCTTCATACAGCACGTTCCCTTCCCCGATCAGCGCGTGCGCGAGGTGGGCGAGCTGCACGAGGTCCCCGCTGGCGCCAACGCCGCCATGCTCGTATATGCAGGGTAAAATGTTGTGGTTGATCATGTCGCGCAGGAGGTGCACCAGCTCGGGGTGCACGCCTGAATACCCCTGCATGAAGCTGCTGAGGCGGGCGATCATGAGGCTCCTGGTAAGTACGGGCGCAAGACCTTTCCCGGCGCCGGAGCTATGGCTGCGGATGAGGTTGTATTGCAGCTGGAAGGTGTCTTCTTCAGGGATGCGGTATTGGGCCATGGGGCCAAAACCGGTATTTATTCCGTAGATGAGCTTTTTTGATGAGAATTTTTTCAGGAACTCAAAGTTGTCATTCACATTTTTTACGGCAGCCTCGTCCAATGCCAGCTCTTCCCCCCCAAACAGTACTCTATGCACTTCTTCCAAAGAAAGCACCTTACTTCCAAGTACGACCATTATCTTATTAAATTATTAATTTATGTAAAAAAGAGCTAAAATAATATATGGGCGAACCCCGAAAACGCTGGCAGGCAGCGTTCTCAGGTGTAAATGTATTACTCTTCCGCTAAATTTTCAGGGGGCGTCACTAATATTTTATCGATACGGTGGGCGTCCATGTCTACGATCTCGAAGGTAAATTCCCTCCATTCCAGTTTTTCGCCTGTCTGGGGTATATGTTCCAGGTGATGGAGAATAAAGCCTGCCAGGGTATCGAACTCCTGCTCGAACTCCGCCATGAGGTCTTCCATATCGAACTCGCTGAGGAAGTCGTAGAAAGGTATCTGGGCGTCAATGAGATACGATCCGTCGTCCCGTTTGATCATGTTGTAGTCGTCCTGGCCGGTTTCGGGCATATCGCCCACGATGGCCTCGAGGATGTCGTTCAGCGTGATCATGCCCAGGAAGGTGCCGTATTCGTCCACGATAAAGGCCGCGTGGATCTGGGTCTCCTTGAACTTTTCGAGCACCTGGTACGCGGTGTTGTTGTCGGGGATGAAAAGGGGCTTTTTCATCACGTCCTTCAGCACGGCCAGGTTCCCGGCGGGGTACAGGTCCTTGATGGTGAGAATGCCCTTGATATTGTCTATCTGCCCTTCGCACACGGGGTAAACGGAATGCGGGGCGGCTTTGATCTTGCGTTTGTAGCTTTCGCCTTCTTCATGCACGTCCAGCCAGATGATGTCCGTGCGGTGGGTCATGAGCGAGGTGATGTTGCGGTCGCCGAGGTGGAACACGCGTTCGATGATCTCCTGCTCGGTTTCCTCGATGGCGCCGGAAGAGGTGCCTTCGCTGATGATGGCCTTGATCTCTTCTTCCGTCACATTGCTGTCCGACGAGCGTTTCAGCCCGATCACCTTCACCAGCACGCTGGTGGAGTTGCTTAACAGCCATACGAAGGGATAGGTGACCCTGGAAATGAAGTTCATGGGTTTGGCCACGGCCTTGGCGATCACTTCCGGGTTGGCGAGACCGATCCTTTTGGGTAGCAGTTCGCCCAGCACGAGGGTGAAATAAGTGACCACGATCACGATGATGGCGGTGGCGATGCTGTTGCTGTAAGGCGCCAGCAGCGGAAAATTGTTGATGTACGACTGTACGTCGGTCTTGAATTGTTCACCAGAATACAAACCAGTGATCAATGCGATCAGCGTAATGCCGATCTGCACGGTAGACAGGAACGTATCCGGGTTATTGGATAATTTGAGTGCTGCTTTGGCTTTTTCGTCCCCTTGCCTGGCTGCGTTCTCGAGCCGCACTTTTCGTGCGGAAACCAAGGCTATCTCCGCCATTGAGAAGATACCGTTGAGCAAAATAAGGACGAGGATAATGACGACTTCCATAATATTAAGCCTAAAAATAATTAATTATTCAAATATCAGTGTAACAAAAGCTAAAGCGATGCCGGCGGCGATGGCCAGCACCTTCTGGCGGCTCAGTTCATGATGTTTGGTACCGCTTTCGTAAAAGATGGTGGTGGAGATGTGCAGGAACGCGCCCACCACCAGCGCCACGAGATAAACGAGCGAATTGGTGACTACTTCAAATTCCCTGCCCAGCTGCGCGGCGAGTATAGCGGATAAAGGTGTGATCAGTGAAAAAATGATTAAGATCCTCCACAATTGCGTTTTGGACTGGTGCGCATGCAGCATCACGGTGATGAGCGTGAGGGCTTCCGGCACTTTATGCGCCATTACGCCCAGCATCAGCGAGGGCAGGGCAGACTGGTCCTCGTAATGAAAGCCCAGCGGGATGCCTTCCATGAACGCGTGGATGGAAAGGCCGATCAGCAGCGGCAGCACGGCTACATGATGATGATCCGCTGCGGGCAGATGTGTATGCCCGTGCTCCATGCCGTGGCTCAGCTGCTGCAGGAATACCTGCAGAAAAAAGCCCAGCACGATGTAAACGCCCGCGGAATGCCCCAGCTCGTGGTACACTTCCGGCAGCAGGTGCATGATGGTGATGCCGAACAGGAAAGCGCCCGTAAACGCCAGCAGGTAGATCGGCAGGCTGGGGTGCACGCGTTTGAAAAGCATGGGTATCATGCCCCCGCCTATAGTGGCGGCCAATATCAATATCAGGTAAGTCAGGTTCATGTTGTGTGTTCCGGTTCCAGTTCCAGTCTGATCCTCCGTTGAAAAAATCCGCCGCTCATAAGGCCGGCGAGCATGCCCAGCAGGGCGCCGCCCGCGATGTCAAGCGGGTAATGCACGCCTACGTATACCTGGGCGTAACATATCGAGGCCGCCCATACGAAAAAAAGCCAGGCCCATTTGCCGATGTGCCGCCTTAACGTTAAAAAACAAAACATCGCCAGCCCGAAATGGTTGGCGGCGTGCGATGAAGTAAAGCTGCCGCTGCGCGGGTAATAGCTCACCAGCACGCGCACGTAAGGCGCTATCAGCGGGTCGTTGCCGGGGCGCAGGCGGCCCACCAGGTTCTTGAAGAACATGCTGGACTGGTCCGTAATGGCGAAGGTGATGATGAAGAACACGAGCCAGAAAAAGCCCCTCCAGCGGAAATTGAGCGGCACGAAGATCAGCAGGAACAGGTAGAGCGGCGCCCAAACATAGGGCTCGCGCAGCCATGGCAGCAGAAAATCGAAGAACCCGTTCGTCCATTTGCTATTGATGTAAAAAAACAGCCTGAGGTCCCAGGTAAGCAGTCCGTTCATCAGCCAATCGGTTTTTGTGCAATGAGTATAAGCCGCGGCGAGTGCTCCTCATCGAAAATATTAAAATGATAGTCTCCGAACACATCGGTGATCCGCAAACCCTGCAGCGCGAACATTTCCTCGAAGTCCGTTTTGCGGAAGGCGCTGACGCTTTCCGTAAATGTAGCGCGGAGCAATTGTTTTTTATCGAGAACGTGGATCTTTTTGAGGAATTTGCCGTCTTCCATTTCCCGGTGAATATCAAACACGACCTGCCCGGTCTCTTTCACTTCGTTTTCTACCAGGTGCGCGGCCACATACGCGCTGTTGAGATAATCGAGTACCAGCCTGCCCCCCGGTTTCAGGGAATTGGCCAGCGTGCGCAGCGCGTTGTCGTTCTCATGCCTCGTTTCGAAATAACCGAAGCTGGTGAAGAAGTTGAACACGATGTCAAAATAATTGATCCGGAAAGGCAGCCGCATATCGTGCTGAAAAAAGCTGAGGTGATCGTTCTCCAGCCTGCGGGCGGCCGCAATGCTTTCTTCGGAGAGGTCGATGCCGGTAACGTTGAAGCCTTTGTCCGCCAAATATTTGGCATGCCGGCCCCTGCCGCAGGCCACATCGAGCATCAGCGCACCGGGCGAGGGCCGCAGGTACCCCACCAGCTTGTCGATAAAGGAAGCCGCCTCCCGCTCATCCCTGTTGCTGTACAGCAGGTGATAATACGGTGAATTGAACCAGTCTTTGAACCATTGTTTCGGAACTTCCATTCGCTGCGCTGTATTATCTCGGTTTTTTGTTGTTAAACATCAAATATCGGGAGCTTTCGTAAAAACCACGCGTTAATTTATCCAGGCTTGCCGCAATTTCCGGCTGCCTGTCCTTTATGTCCCTGAAGGGATCGGCTTCCAGGTCGTACAATTTCATTTCCCCCGATTCCAGCCCTACCTCGCAAAGATACTTCGGGCCCTTTAATGCGTAAAACGATTGCAGGTTGCGGGTGTAGGTGATAAAAGCGTACCGCTCGCCCTGGTAGCTGGTGTCCAGCATGTCCACTCCCATCGTATAGTTGGTAAAAGGAATGCCGGCCAGCTTCGCCACGGTGGGGTACACGTCCAACAGGCTGGCCGCGCGGGCGATCTTTTGCGGCTGCAGCAGCCTCGGGTTGTAAATGATGCAGGGCACATGGTCCACGAAGGTGCCCATCTCGTATTCGGGCAGGGGCATGTGTTTGAAAGGGTTCATCCGCGCGCTATGATCGCCGAAGAACACGAAGATGGTATTGTCCAGGTAGCCGCTTTTTGCGGCCTTTTCCATGAGGTAGCCGATGTTGTAGTCCAGGTACCGAAGGGCGTTGAACTGGTCAATGGAAAGGAAGCCGCTTTTTTTGAAAGCCGCCATGTCGATGTCTTTCTCCATCACTCTTTTAAAATCGCCTTTGCCGCCGGTAGTGGTGTAAGGCTCGTGGTTGTCCGCCGTTTGCAGGAAAGCGACGAAGGGCTGCTTCCGGTCGTTCGCGGCTTTGAATATCTCGTCCGCCTCGGTAATGAGGTCGAAGTCTGAAACGCCCCATACATCGGCTTTCGGCGCTTTGAAGTATCCTTCTTCGTAAATTTTGATGCCTTCCACGTTGCTGGTGAACACGGCGCGGATGTTGGCCCAGTTGGTATTCCCGCCTAGCAGGTAATATTTTTCGTAGCCCTCGAACTGGTCGAGTATCACCCGCTGGTCCACGATACCGGGGTGGCGGCTGGCGGTCTTGAACCGGCAAACGTCCGGCAGGCCGGTGGTAACGCCGAACACGGTGCGGGCGGTGCTCATGGCGGGTACGTGGAAGTCGGTGAAGAGCAATCCCTCACCGGCTAGTTTTTCCAGGTTAGGCGTGGCTTTCATGGGATTGTTGAACATACTCATCATGGCCGCTCCCCCGGATTCCAGCATCACGATGATCACGTTCTGCCGGGGCTTCGTGCTTTCCGCCGCCACGCTGCGGGCGTAATTCAGCTTGTCCGCATCCGGTTCGTCCACCCCGAGGTATTCCGCAACGGGCGCGTAATACCGGCGGGTCTTATCTTTATCGAATGTATCGTCCTTTACCGAAAAGTTGTTGATGAAATAGGTGACGGGGTTGAGGGCAAGACTCGTAATGCCATTGTCCCGCGTGAACATCGCCTGGCTCCAGCGCAGCGGGAAGTAGGCCAGGTTGCCGTAAATGCCCGCGGCAAAAAGCAGCACCAGCGTTATCACCCAGGCCGCGTAGGCGCGCGGGCGGAGCGGAATGCCTTCCTTCCCGGCATAACGGCGGAAAATGACACGGCTGCACCAGTTCACGAACACCAGCAGCGCCACGATCCCCAGC